>CAYHNM010000052.1:0-6098 GCA_964357985.1 uncultured Nitrospira sp.
CGAGCGCGGGGCGGTCAAGGGAGCGGAGGAAGCGAGTCCAGATGACCTGGTCGAGTTGCTGATGGGCGCGTATGGGAAGGCGGATGAATTCGACCCCGAACACGTAGCCCTTCACCCATCGGATCTTGCCGAGTTCAATCGCAAGGGACGGTGACTGATCGGGCATCAAGACATTGAGCTGCACATAACTGCCGGAGAGGACGGTGCGATCGCACGCGATCGCACAACCGGAAGTGGACAGGTCCGTCAACAGGCCTTCGCCTACAAAAGGGGCACCGCCAAACACGACGGGGTAGGTGACGGGATAGCGATCGGTCGAACGGGTCTGATGATTATAAGCCATGCGGCTCCCTGTGTGATTTACAGCAGGGTAGCGGGTTCGTGCAGTGGTCGGCTATCCCTCAGAGGAGGGGGCAGGGAGAGGGCTTAGCCTGTTAAGGTGTCTTGTGAGCCGGTTCGGCGGGAATGGGCGCAGGTTGTTCGAGACGTTCGATGACGTCTTGCTTCAAACGTGTGGGTTCTTCGATTCGGTTATCGCGTTGAATGATCGTGAGTTCTTTGGCTTTCCGTTGGCTCAGCTCGGCGATATCGCTTTCGTCACGGATCAGGTGCGGGGTGAGGAAGACGAGCAGATTGAGTTTCTCGGTCTGCTTGCTCTGAAACCGGAAGAGCCAACCCAGCCAGGGAATGTCTCCCAGGAACGGCACCTTACGTTCGCTGAGAGTGATGTTGTCCCGAACGAGTCCTCCCACCACGATGGTTTGGTTGTCTCTCGCGATGGTGGTGGTTTCCATCGAGCGCTTGGTGGTGGTGGGCCCGACCGGGATGGAGGCGGTTCCTGATCCGATCGTCTGAGCAACGTTCTCAGCGATGGCGGTGATTTCCTGCTTGAGCTCCAGGCGGATCAGATCGTCTTCCAGGACTTGCGGGGTCAGTTCCAGCGTGACGCCGACGTCTTTGCGCTCGATGGTCACCAACGTACCCCCGGTGATGCCTTGAGCTTGTCCGGTTGGGAACGGACGGTTTTCACCGACGACGATTTTGGCTTTCTGGTTATCGGCGGCTAGGACTTGAGGTGTCGACAGGATGTTCGTGTCGGTGAGACTCATCAGCAAGTTGAGAAACGCCCGGACGTTGACGGTGTTGAGAACGGTGACGGAGCCTCCTGAGGCCACGCCGCTGATGGTCTGGGCAATGGCTGCCAGGTCTTCGGGGGCGCGATTGAGCCCTGCGATGCCTTGCACAGCACCTGATTTGCCGGCGCCGATGACCTGCAAGGGATCGGTCCCGATCTGCCGGAGGCGATCGACCTGCACTTCCAGGATTACGGCCTCAACAAAGACTTGTTTCCTACGGGTGTCCAAATCGCGAATGACCGATTGGATCCGGCTATAGGCCGATTTTGTGGCGCTGATCACGATAGAATTGGTGGCTTTGTCGGCAAACACTTGGACCGGGGCCTCGAATTCTGTCAGGGGACGCAGGGGCGGCCTGGCACCGGGGGCTGTTTGCGCGACCGTTTGGGACCGAGCGACGAGGTTGGTCAGGACCGCCGCCAGATCGGTCGCATTGGCATGCTTGAGTTTATAGACATAGACACCGCGCTCAGGAGGGAGTTCTCCCATCGGTACGATCTGATAGACGCTGCCCTTGGGAACGACGGCAATCCGGCTGACCTCCAGTGCTGCCACAAACATGCTGTAGGCCTGGTCCGGCGTGACCTTGGTGGGCGAGAACACGGAAATCTTTCCGCCCAGCTTCTTGATCGCCTCATCAAGGACGAAATTCTTGCCGGTCAATTCACTGATGAAGCGAACAAAAACAGGAATCTCAACTTCGTTGAAGTCGAGGGTGATTTTATTAGAAGCGGACGCGGCGGTTTCCGCATGGCTTACCGGGGGAATCGGACAAGCAGAGAGCGCCACTGCCACTACAAGCCAGGCATATTTTGAGGGAATGCGCCAGCGCGCATTCGGCAATCGGTCAGTCAGCACGCAGCCTCAATAAGAGAGTGAGTCGATGGAAGGGAGGATCCCTTTAACATGCAAGCTATCACACGAAGGCGGGTGAGACAACCGGAGCTGGTGTTTTGAGAGGCAAGACCCTTGGTAAGGTTGATGAGTGTATGGTGCAACGATCTCTAGGCCTGAGAGGGAATGTCTTGTCAGGCTCGTGATGTGCGGAGCGAAAACTTCAGTGGGGCCCGCTTTCTCCGTCGGTGAAGGTGGCCGGCACCACAGGGGCTTTCATTCCGTTGCGAATCTCATCCGGCTGGTGTTCAGGGTTCATCCTTGTGGGCGAGGGGCAAAGCTTTCCTCGTGCCGCGCTCATCGCCAATGATTTCCCGAAATTTTCAGCCACGGCATGTTTGAGCAAGAGCCAGAGATCATCATCGAGGTCATTGTACCCTTCGATGAGTGTGAGGAGTTCGGCAAAAGGGTGGCGCCCTTGGGCCAGTGCTGTGACGTCCGGGTGGAGCTCAGGGCCGGCGTGGTCGTGAATAGCTTCACGCAAGGCGCGTGATTTTGCTTGGCACTCGCTGAGCGGCGCGAAGTCCGGTTGGTCGCGGTGCACGAGTGACAGCAGCCGATCGAGCACGGTCAATGCTCGCATGCGCGCCTTCTCCTGTTGCGCGCGTTTGCGTTGGGCTTCTGCGGCCATTTGCAGCAGCGCCTCGAGTTCCTTCATTGACCCGATCTCTTCTGCGGCGGTGTTCGGGGTTTCCGACATCAAGCCGACCAGTTCGATCGCTCGAGCCCTGAGGTCTGTGAAGTTCCGGCGGGAGGCGGTGATCTCTTCGATCAAACTCTCAGACGGGAGCACGCCGGTGGTCCTGACTTGCTCTGCCACTTCCGAGAGCCGTTGCCCCAGTTGCTCAAAGCTCTTTGTGACAAGAGAAAAATCCTGCAGGAGATCAGTGTGTGACGTGTCCATGGACATCCTCCCTCGGGTAAATGGTCAATCAGGTAAGACGCTGAGCCGTTCGGCATTCCTGGCGTCGGAGTCCACATATGTACTCATGTGGACTGACGGGATCACCTGATCATAGTCGTGCCGAAGAGCCAAGAATTGCGAACCTAGTGTCCGAATAAGAACAACGGAGGGATCAAATGAGTGACTGAGCCAATCGGCTGAGTGGCTCAATCTGTTGGAACGGTCAGACATGCATGTGTGCCATGTGAGGGTGAAATGCACACTACTCATAATAAAGCCGAGCCATCATTGTCCATATGTGATGGCCAGTCAATACATCTCTTTGATTATTATGGCTCTATCGTGCATTCCCAAACGACCCTAGATATAAAAGGCATCGAATTTGGACGGATACGATTGCGTTCTCGTTTCAGTAGAGAGCGCCTAAGACGTTCAGTAGGGGAAGCGAATGAGTGAGAGGGGCGTTCGAGCAATCAGTCAACTTCCACGAACGAGTGGCACGGAACCTGCGATCTTGTGCTCGCAAGAAAATTCGCGACCAGATGGCGTGCTTAGATGGATTGAGCTCATGGATTCTCTGGAATCACCCGATAGATAGAGGAACAGGGGAAATACGAAGGCGTAAATCATGGACTCTCAGCGGCTTCAAACAAAAGTTCAGGCGTTTGCCCACCGGCTTCTTGAGGAAGCTAATGGTGATCCTGTTCGAGCGCTTGGACTTTTAGTCCTGGTGTTGGAAGATTCTGAGCTGGAGTCGGCAGATCATGCCCATCGTTTGGTCGCGGAAGTTCGTAAGGTCCTCCTTCCTCAAGACTTTGCCGAGGTCGGTCAGCCGGTTCAGCATCTTGCCGGACATCCATCCTGGGAAGGCGTTCAGCACTGTCTGCGTTGCGGAAAAATATTAAGTACGAGCACAGCGGGTCACGAGGACAGGACGACCTATCCGTCCGGGTATGTCTATGAAATGGGGCCGCACTTTACCACAGAGGATTGTGATGATTTCGAGCCCTGCCAGTAAGGTGTAGCGGTACCCTCCTCACCATTGCCTCAATCCTACCATTGTTCTCGAAAGATCGGATGCCAACCTGCCTGATTTGAGCTAGGCGGCCTCATCCTTCGCGGTGGTTTCGGCTCCACGCTGGTCCTTTACAAACACACTCCCCTTGTGGGCTTTCGCGAGCTTTTTCAGCTCAGATGCAATCTTGCTGACATCGCCGGGATGATCGATCGGGCGGTGGCTGTTCGTCACGACCGCAATCGATAAGCTCATCATGGGAAATTGTTCGTGATTCCCTTTTCGGTCGACGGAATCGATGTAGCCTTGCAGCCGGTCGTCGCGATCGTAAAAATCAGGAATCACCAGATCGAACCGTTTAATCACGGTTTCGCAAATCGCGTCGATGTGATCGGGGTGGCTCATAAAGACAAAGTCATCGCCGCCCACATGGCCGACAAACCCCTCTACTCCGGCAAGCTCACCGACGACCGTCGTGAGAATACGACAGGCCACAACCAGCACCTCGTCCCCCCGGCCGTATCCATACCGGTCATTGAACGACTTGAAATTGTCGACATCAAGGTACGCCAGCGCGAAGGGCTTCCCGCTCTCAATGCGGGCCGTGGTTTCGAACAGGATACTGGTGTTGCCGGGAAGCCGGGTGAGCGGGTTGGCGTCCAGTGACCGGGTCAGTCGGCTCAAACAGAGGCGCACGCGGTGGACGATTTCGTCCGGCCGATACGGGAGGCAGATATAGTCATCAACGTCGACGCTGCCCCAGTCGACATCATTGAGGCGGATGTCACGAATCAGCACGATCAACGGCAGTCGTCCGAGAAAGGGATCGTTCTTAAGATGCCTGGTGAGAGATTCTACCGACCGGCCGCTCGTCCCTTCAGCTGCCACGATGACGTGGGGGGGATTGTGGACAAGCTCGTGCAACGCGATGGTGGCCAGATCTCCGCCAACCACCTGAAAGCCGGCTTTCGTGAGGAGGCCGGAAAGGATAGCAATTTCGCCAGGATCGTTGTGAAGAATCAGGACGCGCTGGGCTGCAGTGGGTTTTGTCATAGGTAGTCATCGATCGCAAGGAATTCTTCTGAGGCTCTGGAGACGCAACCTGCCAGCGATTCCGTATCGAGTCCAACCAAATCCCAGGCCTGTCGGGAGAGGGGCGGAACCCATTCGTCGCCGGGGTTTCCGCAGGCCATACCTTTGACAAGCACATCCGCGACGTGCACGACGGCTGTTTGCAGCTGGGCATCCTGTGCCGCTCCCGGTTGGTGGTGGAATAGAATCGGTTCACGGAGCGTGGCCGGCAGGTGCCATGCGTTGGCCAGCCAGCCGCCGACCTCGGCGTGAGACACTTCGTACAGATCATGTTCGACGTGCATCATCGGGCGGTCGCCGGATGGATTGGCGGCCCTAATCTTTTTCCCCACATCCGGCCATTTCACATACAGAATGACTTTGCCGATGTCATGAAGCAATCCAGCGACAAAGACTTCTTCGACATTCTTCATCTCCAGCCGTTTCCCCAGGAGTTGCGCGGTAATGGCGACACCCAATGAATGCCGCCAGAGCTGACCAAGTCCGGCATCTTTCATGATGTCGTGCGCAGTCGCACAGAGGGTCAACCCTTTGACAACGTTGAGTCCCAACACGACGACAGCGTGGGGAACCGACGCGATGCGAGAGGGGAATCCATAAAAGGGGGAATTGGCCAGTCTCAACACCTTTGCCGCGAGGACCTGATCTTTCTCGATCAAGGAGCCGATCTCCTCTGCGGACACGTTCGGCCGTCCGATCATGGAGGCGAGCTTTTGCACTACGTGCGGTAAAGTCGGCAAGTCACCAAGTTGTTCAATGCGGTTTCGAAAGTCGGTCGCCGCTGATGGACTCATGACGCAGGCGCCCCTTTCTCGAGATCGGCAGTTCCATGGGTACTGTGAAGATGTTCTCGCAGGGCGGTGAGAATGGTCTGTTGAAGCGGATCTTGGCATACGTGTCGAAATCGATGCTCCAGCTCGACTTCCAGCTCCGCCAGCGTTTTGCCTCCGGCCGAGCCAGCCTCGCCCTCAACAAAGACGGATGGGAGGTCCAGCTTCTTGAACCGTGCGATCATCACGTCATCCAGGACAGCCCCTTCAGCAACCACAGGCAATCC
>CAYHNM010000052.1:6198-7847 GCA_964357985.1 uncultured Nitrospira sp.
CCTGTTGTGATCTGCTAGAGTTACTATCGTGCGTGCTGATAAGAAAACTCCACTCAAAGCCGACAAGAAGGTTCCGTCCCGTGGTCACAAGCGGGGTGTGATCGGGTACAGCAAGAAGTCCGCTCTTCTCGAAGACGCTATTACCCAAATGAATGCGGGGAAGTATGGCCGGTCGTCAGCCGCGCTGAAAGAATTGCTGGCGCTCGATCCTTCGAATATGGAGGCGCGCCGGCTATTTGCCACGCTTCATCTTCGATTGGGGAGTCTACTCCCGGCGAGGCAGGCCTTCGAATCACTGGCGAACGAGGCGCTTGAACGGCAAGACTACTGGCTTGCTGAATCCTTACTCCGCGAGTATCTCGCAGCCGGTCCCCGGTGTGTACCATTCATTGAAAAATTGGGGTCGGTATACCAGGAAAAGGGAGATGCGCTCGCCGCGTCCGAAGAGTTTGCCAAGGCCATCGACATTCTCATCGAAGATCCTGACCCTGACCGTCCCGCCTTACCTGCTGAACTGTATGCCAAGATTCGGGAGCTAGCCCCGGCTAGTCCTCCTGCGTTCCGTCTCGCATCACTCTTCGATGCGCAGACAGGAGATTTGATCGCCCGTGCGGCGACTGCGCCGAGCCCGCTTCCAGAGGAAGCCCCAGCACCGCTTGTAGCGGTTGAATCACCGGAACCCACAGCGTCGAATCTATCGACTATGTTGACTGATCCGGTCTCCGGCGTCATGCCGTGGGATGACGTGCCTGCGGGCAATTCGGTATTGCCGGCCCAGAGTGTCCAACCTAAGAGTGCAGATCAGTTCGCGTCATCGACAGCGGGATCGCTTGAACCGACAGCTGAATTACCCGCAGCATCGGAGGCTGTTCCGCTTGTGGATGAGACACCCGCTCCGCAGGACGCTCTTCTTGATCGAGTTCCGGTGGAATCGAGTTCAAGTCCCTCTCTCCCGATTTCAAGCAGTGAGCGTTCATCCCCGATTGCTCTTCACGACGCAGAGCCCACCAGTCTTTCGCTAATGCATGAGGAGATGTTGGGTGCGGCTAGTGCATCGCTGGCTTCGGAGTGGGGCGTGGCCTCTTTGCCAATACCGCAAGACTTTGAGAGCACCGTTTCGAACGAGACGACTCGCGTGGCTGAAGCGGTGCAGCCTCCTCAATCGGATGCGTCCATTATGTTGCCGAGTCCCACGTCGGACGCTCTCCCTGCGCCTTTGCCCTGGGAGCACGTTCAGGAAGCAACGGTTGCGATTCCCCAACCGGACGGAGAATCTCTCTCAGTGGGTTTCCAGAGCGCAGAGTCCATCTTCTCGACCTCGCCGGACATCTCATCAATCAAGGTCGTGCCTTCTGATGAGTCAGGAGAGAAGCAGAAAGACGAGTCTTCATTATTGGCGGGGACAGGGACAACGCTGTCGTTAGCCACAACAGAAGAATGTTCGCCCGATGTGGTTTGGTCGGCACCGGATGTGGTGGCTACTGAGCTGGCGAGTTCTTATTCGCCGTCACCGGAGCCATCCCAGACGATTTCTGCCTTGGGGGAACAGCAGTCGGATGGGCTTGTTGAATCTGTGCCTTTGCCTATGCCATGGGAACAGATACAGGAATCTCCGGTTAGTATTGAAGGATTCACTCAGGAGTCCATCG
>CAYHNM010000053.1:0-7728 GCA_964357985.1 uncultured Nitrospira sp.
CCGATGGCGTGACGCCGATGGCCCCGGACTCCGACCGGCCCCAGACTCCTGCGCCGCCGCTGCCAGGTGCCCCTCCCATGCCGCCTATGCCAGGTCCTCCGGGAGTTTAACCTGAATCTGTCCGTCGACGACGCGCACGTCGCAGCAGGCGACCGTGAAGTTCGGGTTATTCATGCGCTGGCCGGTTCTCAGGTCAAATTTCCATCCGTGCCAGGGGCATTCAATAATCCCTTCCTTCAGTTTCCCGTCTCCGAGCGGCCCGCCTGCGTGCGGACAGGTGTTGTCGACCGCATAGAGTGCCCCGTCGACATTGCAGAGCGCGATCCAGATGCCGCTAATGTCCACTGTCATTCTGGTCCCCGGCGGGACATCGGTGAGTGCGGCGACGGTGACGAATTCTCTCATGGTTCGCTAGTTTCCCAGAATCGGAGGCTGTCGTCCAGCCAGTGATGGATACGGGGTTGCTTGATTTCGCCCGGGTCCTATGGCATAAAAATAAACAATACGCCCTTGATAAACTGGATGGCCTCTTGGAGAGGAGCCAGGGTAGGGAATGAGGTTGCTGCATGGAAATGACTCTCCTGCTCAACTCGACGTACGAACCGCTGCGTGTGGTTCACTGGCAAAAAGCCATTGCCCTGCTGTGGCAAGGTAAAGTCGAAGTCCTCGAAGTTTACGATCGCGAAATCCACGGCATCTCTCTCTCGATCAAACTCCCTGCAGTGATGCGGCTGCTCAAGCTGGTGCGACTGAAAGACAGCCACCGGGCGGTGAAATTTTCCCGCATCAATATTTTTACGCGCGATGGCTACACCTGCCAATATTGCAGCCGGAAATTTCGAACGGAAGAGTTGACCTTCGACCACGTGATTCCTATTGCCAAGGGCGGGAAGAAGACGTGGGAGAATATCACTACGGCCTGCTGGCGCTGCAATAATCGCAAGAGCGGGCGGACGCCGGACGAAGCCGGGATGAAGTTGAAGAAGAAACCGGTCAAACCCCGATGGAGCCCGGTGATTACGATCACGATCGGGATCCGCAATACGCCGGAAAGCTGGCGGGACTATCTGTATTGGAATATGGAGTTGGACGCCGACCCCGTGGATGGATAATGGTGCATGGTCAATGTGTAATGGCGAATGAATCGCAGATCATGCCTCCTAACATCCACCATTGACCATCATCCATTCTGCTTCACTACTTCACCGAATCTAGGACAATCTCGAAGTCTCGTCCGCCCGGGAGAGTGGGGTTCTTGGCGTAGCGTCCTTCGATGTCGCCGGGCTGGGCCGGTCCGGCCTGGCCGTCACGATCGAGCCGGGCCACGATATCCACCATCCCTCGCAGCTCCGAGCCTTCCACCATCACATCGGCGTTGGTGATTTCAAAGGAGGCCGGGAAGGTCGGATGATCGATGCGTTTGGCGGCAATGGGCCGTGGCGGGCCCTGGGGTCGCTTCACGATCACGAAGAGCACGTCGGTCGGTTTGACCTGATCGGCCAGATTCGGGGCGATGGTCACCCGTCCTGCGACGACCGGTTCTCCGGTGGCCGGATCGCAACTATGGGCGAGTCCGAGCCAGGCGGCGAGTGCCGCCAGACCGATGATCGTGCCTGCCATCCCGATGGCCTGTCCTGACATACCGGCCATGCATCCTCCAGATTCTCAATGAGCGTCGCATTATAAACAGGTCGCCTGGAAAAGGGGAGGGCACGGTTTACGCCCAGGAAGACGCTATTGTATGATGGCTGCCAGTTACACCCTGTGCCGTATGGAGGAACACGTTATGGCTCCCAATCCTGGTTTTCCCTTGGTGCTCGATGTGAAGGGCTTTTCGGTCCTGGTGATCGGCGGCGATGAAGAGGCGGCGGAGAAGTCGCAGCGGTTGCTCGAATCCGGCGCCCGGGTGACCGTGATCAGTCCGACGCTGCATGAAACGTTGAAGCTGCTGGCCGCGTCCGCGAAGGTCATTCATCGCGGTCGGCATTTTCGCGAAACCGATCTGGAGCATACAATCCTGGTGTTGAATACGATTCGCGGGGATCGCGAATTTGCCAAGATGCTCTTGGCGAAGGCGCGTGAAAAAGGATTCCTTCTGTGGTCGGTGGATATGCCGGAGCTGTCCACGGCCACGATGCCGGCGGTGGTGGCGGTCGGGCATGCCCGGGTCGCGATCAGCAGCAGCGGCGTGGCCCCGGCCTTGTCGGGGTTCATGAAGGAAGATCTGGAACGGATTCTTGATGGGGAGTTTTCGGCCTTTGTCGATTGGCTGGGACATCTCCGTGAACAGGCGAAGGCGAATGAGCCGGATGCGGACAAGCGGCGCGCATTACTGCGGGAAGCGCTGGACGGGTTTCGTCTGTTGGGCAAAGTGCAATATCCGAAGGTGTGGCAGGACGAGCGCGCCAGGCAGACGGCCGCAGGGGCGGCGGCACCGGCTGCTAAAACCACATAAAGGAGTCGGCGACGATGGTCTTGCTTGAATTCAGTATGTCTCCGCTCGGCAAAGGGGAGAGCGTCGGGAAGTATGTGGCCCGGTCCCTCGATATTATCGACAAGAGCGGCGTGGACTATCGGCTCAATCCGATGGGCACCGTGTTGGAAGGCGAATGGGACGAAGTATTCGGTGTCGTGAAGAAGTGCTACGAACGGATGCGCAAGGATTGCGACCGTATCTCCTGCACGATCAAGGTCGATTATCGCAAGGCGGCGAAAGGCCGGTTGTCCAGCAAGGTGGCCAGCATCGAGAAGCAACTCAAGCGCCGGGTGAAACAGTAAGCCAGTCCACTATCCTGCCTGGCCGGTTGACAGAGCATGCCGGATTGGCTCTGTTGATCGGTCTTCCGCGTGATCCGTCCATCCTTCGGTGCGATTTTCTCTCTTGAAGTAACTAGTCTCCCTTCCTATACTAGCCTCGCCGAAAACAGACGTCCGGCGCAGGGTGCGCTCTCATGAGGGCCATCCTCCGTGCGCGGGGTGTTCTCGGAGGGGAGGATGCTATGCCCATTCAGCCATTGGACTGTGTTGAACCGGCGGTGCTGCCGTCGATCGAGCTGTTACCCAAAGAGCGCAGGATCCTTGACCGGCCGTTCATGGAGTTTCGCCCGTTCGGGTTGGACGAGCACGGTCAGACGATCAGGGATTTGAGCGGCATGAGCATTCGGGCGGTCATTCTCGATTTGGAGAAGACGCTGACTCGTGAACGGGGGGACGGCTCAGGCCAGGAGGCCGTCGATGAATTGTGTGTGCTGTTGAATCAGCGCATCAAGGATTCGGTCTACCATGTTACGCCGGAGTTTCTGAAGAACCCCTGGAATAGCTACTCCTACGAATTTGCCGCCTACCTCTACGAGTTCTGCGAACTATTGACCGGCGACCCGAACTTTATCTTTGCGGGCGGGATGGAAAAAATGTCGCCGATCATTCAGGTATTGGCGCGACCCTTCTCGCTGGAACAGATCTATGGGATGTTTCCCTATTTCGGGAACAAGTTTGCCTCGGGTTCGGTCGAATGCCGGGTGGTCGACGTGACGCCGGGCTCCGCCACGCTGGCCATGCGTTTCTCCGACCGGACGCTTCGCCAGTTCGGGCCGTTCCGGAGGCGGTGCACCTATCTGGTCTGTCAGTCCGCCCAAGGGATTTTTGCGGCGGTTCCGGCGCGCGTGCACGGGCTGCCTCCGGCGACGTTGACGAATCTGTCCTGTGTGTCCAACGACGATGAGTGGTGCCGGTGGCTCATTCGATGGCAGAGCGACGGGCCGGCGCGATGGGGGCGGGCATCTCAGTCCCTGGCGGTGCCGCCGGATCCGGCGTTGCGTGAGGTCCTTCCGGCTGAGTCTGGGCTGGGTCTCTTGCCGCGAGAACCGGCATGGGATGGCTGGGGCAATCCAGGCTCCCGGCACCAGCCGCACTGGATTCTGTGGAGCGGGCTGATCGGGGTGTGTCTTGCGGGAGGGCTTCGCCTTCTGCTGCCCGCCATGGGGCCGGCTGAGATGGTGCTTGCCGGATTGAGTCCGGTCTTGGCTGCCGGATGGCTGACGCAGCGCCGCATGCGCAGGGAAAGCCGGCAGCGCGAAGACCTTATTCACGAACAGATCGCGTTTGTCGAATCGCGGCATGAGGAATTGCGCGAGGCGTATTTAGGGCAGGAGCAGACGCAAGTCGAGTTGCGTCGGAAAGTGACGCAATTGACGGCGCTGCATCAAGCCGGACTCCTGTTCAGCGCGACGTTGGATCGTGACACGCTGCTCGAGCGGGTCCTGGAAACGCTCACGCGCGATCTGCATTACGACCGTGCCATGGTGTCGGTGTTCGATCCGTTGCGCGCGGTCATTCGGCATGTGCGCGTGATCGGCGCTTCCGATGAAGTCCTGGCCTACTCGCAGGACTGCGAGGTGCCGGTGACGGACCGGAACAGCCCCGAGGGGATGGCGGTCCTGCAAGGTCTTCCGCTGTTGATCCCGGATATCCACACGGTCTGGCAGGAGCTCCATCCGATGAATCGACGGTTGGCGGAGTTGAGCCGGACGAAGTCTCTGATCATTGTCCCGCTGAAAGCCAAAGACCATATCCTGGGGATTCTGACGGTAGACCGGACGCACGAGCCGAGCTTGACGAAGGACGATCTTGAGCTGATGACCACGCTGGCGAATCAAGTGGCCATCGCGCTCGATAATGCGGCGGCCTATCAGCAGATCGAGGAATGGAACGTCGGATTGGAATTGAAAGTTCGTGAGCGCACGGAGGCGCTGGAGCAGGCCGACCGGCTGCGGTCGCAGTTTCTGTCCCACGTGTCGCACGAGCTGCGCACCCCGCTGACTTCTATCAAGGGGTTCGTGCAGAATCTTCTGGATGGACTCACCGGTCCGCTGAACGAGAAGCAGCAGCGGTATCTGTTCCGTATGCTGGATAATTCCGACCGGCTGATCCGGATGATTGAAGATCTTCTGGATCGGACCCGGATCGAGGCCGGCCGTTTGGAGGTTCATCCTGTCGATGTGGATCTGGAGTCCTGCTTGACGGACGCGATTGAGCAACTGCGTCCCCTGGCCTCCGCCAAGCGGCAGCGACTGGGTATCAGTGCGCGAGACACCCGGATCGAGGTGTGGGCCGACCGCGATCGATTGATTCAGGTGGCGGTGAATCTGATCCAGAATGCCGTCAAGTATACGCCGGAGGACGGTGAGATCACGGTGGCCATCGAATCATCCAGTCCGCGGTTCGTCCGCATTCTGGTCAGAGACACGGGGCCGGGGATTCCGGCGGAGGATCTCGAGAAGATCTTCGATCCGTTTTTTCGTGTTCAACATGGGCAGCGGAGTGGACCGAAAGGCCTTGGTTTGGGACTCTCCATCGTGAGAACGCTGGTCGAGTTGCAAGGGGGAAGTGTCTTGGCCAAAAACTGTCCGGCAGGGGGAGCGGAAGTCTCTTTTACGTTGCCCCTCCGATCGACGATCCCATCGTCACCGCTCAATCGGCCGGTTGCAGAGCGGCGCGTGCTGGTGGCCGACGACGATCCGGACATTCGACAATGGCTATTCGACCGGTTGAAGGCCGGCGGATATCACCCGGAGGTTGCGACGAACGGGCAAGCAGCGTTTGTGGCGGTCCAGTCGACCGGCTATGCCGGGGTTATTCTCGATATCGGTTTGGGACAGAGTGATGGACTGAACGTGCTCAAAGAGATTCGATCACAGAATCCCGATATCCCGATTATCATCATGACGGCGTCCGGGTCTCAGGAGCTGGCTGTCCAGGCGATCGGGATGGGGGCACAGGCCTATTTGCTCAAGCCCTTTGATGCCGATGAGTTGCACGCAGTCATGGAGCGCTGGTTTCAATATTCTTGAGGGGGTGGGGTCGGAATGATTCGATGGCCACTATCTATCGGAGGACATTTTGATAACAGCCGTGTGGAGACGCGGACGATCGTTACTGGCTGGTGTAATCGTAGGGGGCGCCCTCATATCGATCTGGTTCTCCGCTCCAGCTTTGGCCCAGGTGCCGAGGATCCAGGGGCAGGGGACGTCCGCATCCGGACAAGGGAATGCCTTCGCGGCTCAGGCGGACGATCCGTCGGCCATTCATTACAATCCTGCCGGTATGACGCAACTATCCGGCGTGCAATTCATGGTCGGCGGATTATTATCCGGAGGCACAACGAGTTTCACAAGCGCCTCCGGCGCCAATGCCACCGGTACTCGAGACGGGAGCATTGCCTGGCCGCCTCCGACGCACCTCTTTATCACGGCGAATCTGGGCGATCTTGGAGCAACATGGTTGAACGGGTTGACCGTCGGGATCGGTCTGACGTCACCGTTCGGCTCAGTGAGCCGGTATTCGGATAACGGCCCGCAACGATTTAAAGCCACCTTTTCGGCGTTACCGTTGATCGATATCAAGCCGACGATCGCGTATCAAGTCACGCCGGATTTGTCGCTCGGCCTCGGCGCCGACATCTATACATTTTCAGATATGCTGGGCGAAGGGCACTTTGAGAAGCAATTCATCACCCCGCCCGGATCGCCTGCCGTGCTTGGTCCTGCCGGATCGAAAGCGGAACTGTATGGGAAGGGGACGGCTGCCGGCTTTAATGTCAGTCTCCTGTATACGGCGTTGCGCAACGCCGACGGAAAGCCGATTGCCAATATCGGTCTGGTGTACCGGAATCAGGTTCCGTTGCCGTTGCGCGGCGGGATTCTCGCCAACGGAGTAAAGACGTCGGATGCCTCGACGACTTTTGTCTTGCCGCAAGTCATCACAGGCGCGATCGCGATCTGGCCGACGAGAACAGCCGAGCGTGAATGGAAGCTGGAATTGGATGTGGATTACGTCGGGTGGAAATCAGTGAGGAATCTCGATATCTATCTCGCCAGCGGCGGCGTCATTCCACAGCCGCAAAACTGGCGCAGTACCTACACCGTGATGATCGGAACCGAGTACCGGTGGCTGAAGATGGAATCGTTGCCGGAGTGGGAAATGGCGCTACGTGCCGGCTACACCAATTCGCCGACGCAAATTCCTGATCTCACGTTCGATCCCGCCATTCCTGGAGCCGATGTGCATGTTCCATCGGTCGGATTCGGCCTGGTGTGCAAGGAAGGAGGGACGATGTTTGGGATTCGTTGTGGCGATTTCGGGTTCGGCCCGATCAAGCCCAAGGCTGTGGGATTCGACCTGTCCTATCAAGCCTCGCTCTACGAACAACGGACAGTGAGCTGCGGGTGCGCCCTGGCGACGGCTGTCAATGGACTCTATCGCACCACCTATCATACCGGCGGGATTTCACTACGCGTAAATTTCTAACAGGATGCTGAAAAAGTCGCTCTTCTCACCCGCCCAACCCTGATGCGCCAAGGCGCATCTTTTCCCAAGCGGCGTTCTCGCTTTGCTCAGAGACTCAACGTACCGAAGCGTACGCCTTCGTCTCTTCGCCTGCTGCGGCCTTGCTGGACGGCCTTTTTGAGCATCCTGATGGCATGGAATCTCTATGCGCTATGGAGCTGTTAGCAGTATGGTTCTCCTTTACCTGATCTTTTCCCGCAGCGCTCTAGCCGCCTGAGACGATAGCGCTAGGAGTTTCGATAGCGGCGTGGGATGCGTGGACCGATCGCGCACAGCGTTTCGTAGGCGATCGTGCCGGTCCATTCGGCCAGATCTGCAGCCGTAATCTCATCGGTTCCCTGGCGGCCGATCAGGATGACCTCGTCCCCCACGGCAGCGTCCGGG
>CAYHNM010000054.1:0-1871 GCA_964357985.1 uncultured Nitrospira sp.
CTCCAACCTGCGGTTTACAAAACCGCTGCTCTGCCATTGAGCTACGCCAGCCAGACATGACGTGCCCGGTGAACACCGGACACAATCGTCACGCGCACCCTAACAACTCACTAAATATTCTGTCAAGGAATAGGTCGGGAAACATAGGGCTTGGCAATTCAGCTCTTGAGGCTTCGTCGCGCTTGCATTGATGCCACAGGATCTTTATTCTATACGCCTTATTTCTATCCGTACTTCGGAATAAACACCTGATGACTGCTCCTCATGTTTTAGTCATTGATGACGACCAGGCCGTGCGTGACGTCCTGCAGGAGACGCTGTCTTCGGAAGGATACACCGTCTCGGTCGCCGCCGATGCCACGACCGGCATGCAAGTCGTCAAAGAGAATCCCATTCAGATTCTGGTGACAGACTTCCAGCTGCCTGATTTTAACGGGCTCGAAGTCATTGAGCGAGTGACGAGGATCGACTCGAAAATCATTCCGATCGTCATGACAGGATTCGGGACCGTTGAGTGTGCGGTCCAGGCGATGAAAGCGGGCGCCTTCGATTTTGTGACGAAGCCGTTCGATCCCGATACCGTCGTGGTGGTGGTGAAAAAAGCGATCGAGTTTCAACGACTCCGCCAGGAAAATCAATTTCTCCGGAAAGCCGTGCGCGAGCAGTACCGCCTGGAGCAATTGATCGGCGTCAGCGAACCGATGCAGCAGGTATTGGACTTTGTGCAAAAAGTCGCCGACAGCGACAGCACCGTCTTGATTCAGGGAGAAAGCGGAACGGGAAAAGAATTGGTTGCGCGGATGCTCCACTTCAATAGTTCCCGTAAAGATCGCCCGATGGTGCCGGTCAACTGCGGCGCCATTCCTGAAACGCTGCTCGAATCAGAACTGTTCGGACATGAAAAGGGCGCCTTCACCGGCGCGGCCCAGACGCGAATGGGCCGATTCGAACTGGCCAATGGCGGAACGATCTTTCTCGATGAAGTCGGCGAGATGAGTCTCTCGCTTCAGGTCAAGCTCCTGCGGGTGATACAGGAACGATCCTTTGAGCGGGTGGGGGGGAGTCGGACGATTCAGGTCGATGTCCGAATTGTCGCGGCCACCAACCAGGACCTGGAAAAAATGGTCGAGGAGAAGCGATTCCGGCAAGACCTCTTTTATCGCCTCAACGTGATTCCGATCATTACCCCGCCGTTGCGCGACCGGCAAAGCGATATTCCATTGCTGATTGAACATTTCCTGAAGCGGTTCAATCATATGAAGCAAACCGCCATCACGGGGTTTGCCCCTGAGGCGCTGGAGCTGTTGACGGCCTTTCACTGGCCCGGGAATATTCGCGAGTTGGAAAATATGATCGAGCGCCTGGTCGTGCTCAAGAAACAGGGGCTCTTGACCGTCGCCGACTTGCCCGAGAAGTTGCACAAGAAAGCGGCAAGTCCGCCCGAGATGAAGGACCAGTTCATCCGTTTTACCGAAGACGGAATTCATCTGTCCAACGAAGTGGAGCAATACGAGAATCAGTTGATCGGAGAAGCCATGCGGAAGGCGAAGGGCGTCACCGCGCGCGCGGCGCAGTTGCTCCATGTCAATCGCACCACACTCGTTGAGAAATTGAAGCGCAGAGGGATAGACTCGAAACCTCGCGTCGATGCGTTGCCGAATTAGCGCTCTCGATGTTGTCAAATCATTGACGACCCTCACGAATCCCTGTCGACCAATTTGACGGTCGATCCATCCCATTAGCTGAATCTTCTCCATCCTGCCCGATATTCAAACAAATCGGCATAGCGCGGCTAAAGGCACGGTCTTTGCTGAAGTAGCCTTGCCGTGTACTCATCACACCGATCTTGGACACAACTGACCCTGTTTCTC
>CAYHNM010000054.1:1971-3850 GCA_964357985.1 uncultured Nitrospira sp.
TCGCAAGGATGGCATCAGGAGGCCCAATCTCTGTACGAGCGGGCGCTGTCGCATAATGCGCAGTCGCCGGACGGGGAGCGGGCATTGTTAGGCATCGGCTATACCGCATTGGCCCTGGGTAAATGGAGGGATGCTGAGCTGACGTTCGAGGATTTGCGGAAGCGAAGCAGTCACGATCACATTCTGTTGCATGCCACAGTGGGCCTCGCCTCCTCCTTCTTTCATCAGCGACGGACTCAAGATGCGTCGGCCATGTATGACCTGGCGTATCGACGCTGGCCAAAGTCCATGAGAATGAATCCGCTCGCCCTGGGACGTTATGCCTCGATTCAACTGGATCTGCACCATGAGGTGATCGGCCGGGGCTTGTTACTGCAGTTTTATAATCTCTACCCTGCTCACCAAGAGGCGTCGATCATACTCTTGCGGTTGGCTGATAGTCTTCAGGCCGCGAAACACCTGCCCAGCGCCGAACTGTTCTATGGATATATATCGACGCACTACCCGGATAGCCCGCAAGCGGCGTTAGCGGCGGTGCGTCTGGCCACCCTGAGAGTGGAACAGAAGGTCGTAGCCGGCATTCGCCCCGTGGGGAGAACTCCTGCCGGACTCATGTATGACCACCCCTCTCCGGATCAGGGCGTGGACGACTATCTCAAACACATGCAGGCGATTGCCGCGCAACATGACCACGATGCCATCGGGAGTGAAGCTCTGTTTCAAGCGGCCGCGCGTCTTGAGCAGGCTGAAGAGATTGCACCGGCACTGATCGCGTATAAGCTGGTGGCCGATCGGAGCAGTGCGGGACAAGATGATCCCTGGCCGGCCAAAGCCGGCGATCGACTCGCCGCTATCTTGCGTCCCTGGATGGAAGCCGCCGTCAGATCGCACGACGATTTGACGCTGACGACGCTCTTTCATCGACACGGGCCCGCTGCTGAACGGCACTATCTGTCTTCTCCGCTCTTGCTCGAAATTGCCGAAGCTCACGATCGTCTGGGATTTACGGCCGAAGCCGGTCGCCTCTATCAACTGATGGCCAAAGGGACCAAACGCCCTCTGGTCACTGAACAGGCGCTCCTGGGTCTGGCGAAGGTGTATCTCTCGCAACGTGATACCGCGGCGGCCAGGAAGGTGCTGGAGCGTTATCGCTTGGAGTATCCCACGGGCCGCTTTGAGCAGGATGCGCTCCATCTTTTGGTCCAGACCATGGCGGAAGGGGAGGATCTGGCCGGCTTGCTGCATTTCTGTCGGGCCTGGATGCTCCATCATCCCCAACACCCGGAGCGCCCCTGGATGTATCAGCAGATGGCCACGGTGTTTCTGCGCCTCAACAAGCATGAGGAAGCCGTGATTGCGACAGAAGAGGCGTTTAAAGCGGGCGCGCCGAAAACCATCACCGCACTACTCGCCTATGCCGATCTGCTGGCGCAAATGAAGCGGCATCGAGAGGCCATCGACGTCTACCACACCGTCGTCGAGAAGAAGCCCGATCAGGCTCAGCTCCAATGGGCCCGGCTGCAGATTGTCCGTGGCTGGCAGGCTTTAAAACAACCTGATCGCGCGACGGTGGCGCTTGCCGAGCTCGGACAGACCGACGACGCTCTGGTGACCCGTTTTTCAAGCTCAATCCATGAAAGTATCAAACAGGAGCGGCAGTTGCCGCAGGAGGGACTATGACCACATCGACCGCATTGCACCCGGCTGAACGAGACCTGCTTCAGGAGGCCTTTCACACCTTTGACCAAGCAGCCCATACGCTGCAGCAGTCCTATTCCACGCTGACGGACCGCATCGAGCAGATGGATGTGGAGCTCTCGCAGAGTAATGCCGCCTTGCGGCAGCAGCTTCAGGACAATGAAGCGATGCGGACACACCT
>CAYHNM010000054.1:3950-7673 GCA_964357985.1 uncultured Nitrospira sp.
CAGATGTGTCAATTGGAGGAACGGCTGCAGCGCCAGCATCGCTTCGTGGCGATGGGTGAAATGGTGGGGAGAATCGCCCATGAGATTCGCAATCCGCTGGGCAGCATCGAGCTCTTCGCCTCCATGCTGCGGCGCGATCTGCAGGAGAGTCCCTCAGGCCTGACCTATGCTGAACAGATCTCTCAGGCGGTTCATGGCCTGGATCGGTTGCTGTCGAATCTGTTGATCTATACCCAACCTGAGCGGTCGGCGCGCGGGTGGCAAACCGTCGAAACGCTGGTGTTGGATGCCTTGACCCTCGCGGCCCACGCCATTACCAAGACCCCTGTGGATATCCGGCTCGATCTCGATCCCCGTATTCCGGCGATCTGGTGCAATGAAGGACAGTTCAAGCAGGTGGTGTTGAATCTGATCCTGAACGCCATTCAAGCCATGCCTACCGGAGGCATTCTGACACTCAAGCTCGTGAAAGCGGATGATCAATCTCTTGGGGCGCGCGCGATCTGCCTGACGATCACCGATAACGGCCCCGGCATCGATCCGGCCCACCGGTCCAGAATCTTCGATCCGTTCTTTACGACGAAGGATGAGGGAACCGGATTAGGCCTGGCAATTGTGCATGCGATCATCGATGCCCATCATGGGCGGATCGATGTCGAGAGCCGGCAGGGGGAAGGCACGACGTTTACGATCCTGCTGCCTCATCCGATGGACGTATCGGTGGCAGATGAAGAATTTCAAGAATGGAATGATCAGGAGGAGAGACCGTCTTCCGATCTGGAGTCCGTCGCCCCTGTTGAGATGATGGAGGAACGCGCCCATGAATGACCGTGAGACCGCAATAGAAGGCTCTGAGAGCCATGATCGCATTCTTATCGTCGACGATGAACCGTCGATGCGTACGGCGCTTATGGAGTCCGTGCGTCGACTGGGGTATGAGGTCCAAGGGGCGATCGACGGATCCGATGCGTTGGAACGGGTGACACGCTTCCGTCCCTGGCTGGTCATTACCGACCTGAAGATGCCGCGCATCACCGGATTGGATCTCATCAAAGACATTAAGGCGCGCGCCCCCCAGACCGTGATTGTCCTGATGACGGCCTATGGGACTGTGGAGACGGCGGTTGATGCGATGAAGTTCGGGGCGAGTGACTATTTACTCAAGCCGTTCTCCATGGATTTGCTTGAACGGGTCATCACGAATCTCAAAGAAGGACGGGATCTCGAATCTCCCGGGACTTCGACTGCCGTCGAAGGGCGAGCGATTCTGACTCAAGACCCGGGAATGATCCGGTTGCTCAGCACCGTCGAGGGCGTGGCCGCCAGTCAAGCGACCGTCTTGATCAATGGAGAGAGCGGCACCGGAAAGGAATTACTGGCCCGGTTCATCCATACGCGCAGTCCTCGTGCCCACCGGCCGTTCATTGCCGTGAATTGCGCCGCCTTGCCGGACGGCTTGCTGGAAAGCGAACTCTTCGGACATGAGCGAGGCGCGTTTACCGGCGCCATGATGAAAAAGATCGGCAAGTTTGAAATGGCGCATACCGGCACTATTCTCCTGGATGAAATCAGCGAAATGAACTTAGGCTTGCAGGCCAAGCTCTTGCGGGTCTTGCAGGAACGGGAGGTCGACCGTATCGGCGGACGTGATCCCGTGGCCGTCAACATTCGGGTCATCGCGACCACGAACCGCACCCTCTATCGCGAAGTGGAGCAGGGACGCTTCCGCGAAGACCTCTATTACCGACTGAACGTATTCCCGATCACTGTGCCCCCTCTCAGGGAACGGCCGGCCGATATCGCCTTGTTGGCGCGTCATTTTACTGGCGCCTCCGCCGTCAGAAATGGCGTCGTTCAACCGGCGCTGTCAGAGGCAGCCGTGGCGCATCTCCAGACTCTGCCGTGGAAGGGGAACGTGCGGGAGCTTGAAAACGTCATGGAACGGGCCGTCTTGCTCGCCGGGCAGGGAACCATTCTTCCGATGCATCTTCCCGAGGCCCGTCAAGACCAGGCTGCACCCGCGAGCCAGGCTCCAGCCGCCGCGCCGGCACCGGTGAACGGATCGCTCTGGGAAATGGAGCGGGAGCTGATTTTCAAGACATTATCGCGGGTGAAGGATAACCGGACTCATGCGGCGAAAGAACTGGGAATCAGCATCCGGACCTTGAGGAATAAACTCCGAGAATATCGTGAAACGGAACAGCCCCTGACGATGTTGGAGAGCTAGCCAGTGACAGATCTTCCTATAGGTATCTTGTAACTCGGCAAGCTTTGCCGGGTCCGGTGAATTGACCGGGCGTCGGGCGGTGCATTCTTAGGCATCGACGTTGCTATAGAACGTGAGATGGGTATTCACACAGGAGGAGGCGGCCATGGAACTGCTCGATAAAACCATGCAGTTGCTACATCGGAGTCTCGATCTGCATAGCGCCAGGCAGCGGGTGATTGCATCCAACCTGGCCAATGAAGAAACACCGGGGTATCGCGCCTCCGATCTGCAGTTCGCCCAACAACTGCAAGCGGCGCATAAGGGTCGCTTGCCGCTCACCATGGCGGTGACGCAAGGACAACATATCGGATTGCGCGGGCAAGGGTATCAGACCGTCACGGGAAAACTGGCTGAAGTGCCGGCCGGCGATCTGCCCCTGGATGCGAACTCCGTCAATCTGGAATTAGAGATGGCGAAGTCTTCGGATAATGCCATGCAATACAACGCGGCGGCGAGCATCACCGGACAACGGTTTCGCCAGCTCCTCAGTGCGATTCGCGACGCCCGCTGACGGCGAAAGGAGAAGCGACGATGGATATGTCTGATTCGATGGCGGTCTCGGTATCCGGGCTGGACGCTCAACGGCGGCGGCTGAACGTCATTGCGAGCAATCTGGCCAATGCCCAGTCCACACGCACCCCCGGCGGCGGGCCCTACAAACGGCGGGACGTGGTGTTTCACTCGGCTCCGGTGCCTAGCGCGTTCCAAAAAGCGTTTCGACAGGTGGCTATGGGCACGACGGCGCACGCTCTGGAAGGCGTGTCGGTGGCGCGTGTCGTGGAGGATCAAAAGCCGGGACAGTTGATCTATGACCCGCATCATCCTGATGCCGATCCCAAAGGCTTTGTCCGTTTGCCCAACGTGAATGTGATGGAAGAGATGGTCAATATGATCGGCGCCTCGCGGGCCTATGAGGCAAACGTGCAGGCCATCAACGCAACTCGCGGCATGTGGACCAAAGCTTTAGAAATTGGAAGGTAAACCATGACGTCCATGCGACTCGCGGTATGTGGACCAAAGCATTGGAGATCGGGAGGTAAACCATGACACCCATTCAAGGCATCTCGCCGGTTATTCCTACCATTGCGGACAGGATCGCTCCGGTCGGGGCTCCGGAGGCCGCCGGACCAGGCGGGTTCATGGATACGCTCAAGAACGCCATCGGGAAGGCGAATGACGTGCAGATGCAGGCCAATCAGGCCGTCGATGCCCTGGTGACCGGTCAATCGCAGGACCTCCATCGTACGATGGTGGCGTTACAACAGGCCGATGTGTCGTTCCAACTGATGATGCAGATTCGCAATAAGCTCGTGACCGCGTACGAAGAAATTCAACGGATGCAAGTGTGACCGGAGCCTTTTGAGGCGGATGAGGTAAACCAGCTGTATGTTTTCGAAATTCTCGATCAATCAACGCATGATCATTCTGGTTGCGCTGGCGGGATCCGTCGCCGG
>CAYHNM010000055.1:0-7604 GCA_964357985.1 uncultured Nitrospira sp.
TGCTGGTGGTGCCGGCCGATCATGTGGTGTCCGGGCAAAGGGAATTTTCAGCCGCCGTGGCTCTGGCTTCACAACTAGCGGATGAGGGTTATCTCGTCACATTTGGGATCAAGCCGATCAGGCCGGAAACCGGCTATGGCTACATCAAGCCGAATGGGCGAAAGCTTCTGGGCACGCGGGGAACGCTCAAAGGGTATTGTGTCGATAAATTTGTGGAGAAGCCGAACGCCGCCAAGGCCGCACAGTATCTCAAGGCGGGACAGTACTATTGGAACAGCGGGATGTTTGTGTGGCGCGCCGCGACGATCCTTGACGAAATTCGGACGCATCAGCCTGCGCTCGGGAAAGTCGCGGATCGCATTGCCCAATTGCAGGCCTCAGGCGCCCCCAAGCAGACGATCGACGAAGTCTACCGATGGGCGACGTCGGTCTCCATCGATAACGGTGTCATGGAGCTCTCGTCCAAGGCGGCAGTCGTTCCAGTGAAATTCCGGTGGTCTGATGTCGGCAGTTGGGGAAGTCTGGATGAAGTGGCCGAGAAGGACAAGTCTGGAAATGTGCTGGTCGGGCGGGTCATCGACCTCGAAAGCTCACGCTCGATCGTGTATGCCGATCGCCGGGTCGTGGCCACGATCGGCCTTGAGGACATGGTGGTGGTGGACACGCCCGATGCCACGCTGGTCTGTCCGAAGTCTCGTGCCCAGGATGTCAAAAAGGTGGTGGAGATTCTCAAACAGCAGAAGGCGCCCGAACATCTCGAGCATCTGACAGTCCATCGTCCCTGGGGATCCTACACGATTCTCGAAGAGGGAGCCGGCTTCAAGGTGAAGCGAGTGACGGTGAATCCAGGCGGGCGCCTCTCGCTTCAGTTGCACCACAAGCGGAGTGAGCATTGGGTCGTCATTGCGGGAACCGCACGGGTCACAAGAGGTGAAGAGGTGTTTGACCTTCAGGTCGGACAGAGCACAGCCATTCCGGTCGAGACCAAACATCGGTTGGAGAATCCCGGGAAAGAGACGGTCCATATTATCGAAGTCCAGAATGGTCCGTATCTTGGGGAAGACGACATCGTGCGATTTAAAGATGACTACGGACGAACCGCGAATGCGTAGGAGATAGAGGAGCGGCTATGGGATTGTTTCGTGAATACGACTTGCGTGGCATCGTCGGGCAGGAATTGACGGAGGAGATTGCCGAGCGCGTGGGCCGTGCCTATTGCACGCACGTACGAGGGCGAGGGACCAAAACTATCACGGTGGGGCGCGATGGTCGGCTCAGCTCGCCTGATCTGTATCGCGCGCTGGTCAAGGGGTTGCTTGCCGGCGGCCTCAATGTGATCGATATCGGGATCTGTCCCTCTCCGCTGGTGTATTTCTCGTTGCACACCTTGCCGGTCGACGGCGGCATCATGATTACCGGGAGTCATAACGCTGCCGAGTACAACGGGTTCAAGATTTGTGTCGGGAAAGAAGCGATTCACGGCGACGAGATTCAGGCACTGCGGCGGGTGATGGAGCAGGGGCAGTTTGTCTCCGGTCAGGGAACGCTGACCGAGCATCCCATCATTCCCGACTATCTGGCCTATATCAAGAAAAGCTTCGCCGGGGTGGATGCAAAGCGATTGCACGTGGTCATTGATTGCGGCAGCGGTGTGGCGGCGCTTATTGCGAAGGATGCCTTGGAATTATTGGGTTGCAAGGTGACGGGACTGTATTGCGAATTAGACGGCCGATTCCCGCATCATCACCCTGATCCCACGGTGTTGGAGAATCTTGCGGACCTTATGCAAGCGGTCAAGGAGCACAAGGCGGATGTGGGTATCGGCTACGACGGCGATGCGGATCGGATCGGGGCCGTGGATGAGCATGGGCAGGTGTTGTGGGGCGATCGATTGCTGGTGATCTATTCTCGCGATATTCTGGCGGTCAAGCCGGGCAGCACCATCATCTCCGAAGTGAAAGCCTCACAGAGCCTCTATGACGATATTGCCAAGCATGGCGGCCGTCCGGTGATGTGGAAGACGGGTCATTCGCTGATCAAGGCGAAGATGAAAGAAGAGAAGGCCGTCTTGGCCGGTGAGATGTCCGGGCACATGTTCTTTGCCGATCGCTATTTTGGCTATGACGATGCGGTCTATGCCTCGTGCCGACTCGTGGAGATTCTCGCCAAGGGCGTGAAGCCGCTCTCTGCGTTAGTCGCCGATCTTCCGGATACGACGGTGACGCCGGAAATTCGTGTGGATCTTCCCGATGCGATTAAGTTCGATGTCGTCAAGCGGGTTCGCGATCGGTTCGAAACCTATGCCAGGACCAAGCAGGGGATCGGACCGGAACAACGTCGTGTTCGGGAACTGGTGACGATCGATGGAGTGCGCGCGGTCTTCGAAGATGGCTGGGGGTTGATTCGGGCGTCGAATACGCAGCCGGCATTGGTGCTCAGATTCGAAGCCACAACGCCTGCGAAACTTGATGCGATTCGTGCAATTGTGGAAGGTGAGTTGGCCGATGTACGCCGGGAACTCGAACGATAGTGCCGGGGTTAGGATCTTTGCCTCGCGGATGCTCCTCTCCAATACAACGTGCGTTCTAGCCTGGGTACTCTGCTTGCTTTCAGCTGGAGTCCCCGGCCCGGTCTATGCCGATGAGAGCGCCCTTTCTCCTGCTCGCCCGTTCAGCGTGGGTGAGCGGCTGACCTACGATATTACCTTTCTCAATATCAGCGCAGGAACGGCCGTGATGGAGGTCGGTTCAGGCGATGCCGCCGGTGATCATCCCTCGGGAAAATTCATTACGACGGCTGTGTCGAGCCCGAAGGTCACCAGATTTTTCCCCGTCGACAATCGTGTCGAATCCCTGACGGATCTGACGACGCTGTTGCCGGAACACATGACCTTCCGGAGGCGAGAGGGGAAAAAGAAGGAAGATATCGAGTACGTCTTTCATCGGAAAGACAACACCGTCTCGGCCACCCGCGGCGGGGTCACTGAGCTCATACCGATTCCCGCTGACACACAGGATCTGATTTCCTGTCTCTATTATGTCCGAAGCCTGTTGCCGCTGAAGCAGGGCGCATCTCAGGCCTTGACGGTCTACCACGATAAGAAGATCCGCCAGGTTGAAGTGCGGGTTGAGAAGATTGAGATGCTGGATGGGCCTTGGGGAAATCTTGAAACAGCGCAAGTCCTTGTGATCATGCCGTTTCAAGGGATCTTTCTGAATCAGGGGAATATCCGCGTGTGGTTTACGACCGACGAGCGACGGATTCCGTTGCGCATGAAGGCCAAAGTGGTGATCGGATCGATTGTGGCCGACTTGGTGAACGGAATTCCGGAGGTCACTCACTCGAAGTAAGAGAGCGAACTAACGTTGCCGGGATCAGGTAAACCCGCTATACTGCCTGTACTATGGGCCAATTTCCCCTTACATTAAGCCGCTTTATCATCCGCAGTCAGGCCGAGCACCCGGGTGCGACCGGTGAATTTTCCAGCCTGCTGAGTCAGATCGGACTCGTCGGGAAAGTCATCGCTCATGATCTGCGACGCGCCGGCCTGATCAACATCCTTGGCACAACCGGTGAAACCAATGTGCAAGGCGAAACCGTCAAGAAGCTGGACGAGATTGCCAATGATACCTTCCTCCGCGCGTTTCAGGGCGATGGCCTGGTCTGCGCGTTAGGTTCTGAGGAAATGGAACAGATGGTCTCTCTGCCTGAGAATTGGCCTCAGGGGAAGTACATGCTGCTCTTTGACCCCCTCGATGGCTCGTCCAATACAGACTGCAATATGCCCTTGGGCTCGATTTTCTCTGTATTGAAGTATACGCGGACCGATCGCCCGCCGACAGAACATGATCTGCTGAGAAAAGGGATTGAGCAGGTCGCCGCCGGATATCTGCTGTTCGGGTCCAGTACGATGCTGGTGTACACCGCCGGACATGGCGTGCACGGGTTTACCCTCGATCCCGGCATCGGGGAATACTTGCTCTCGCATGAACGCATTCGGATTCCCGAGCGAGGGAAAGTCTATGCGACGAATGAGGGCAACCGTCACAAGTGGACTCCCGGTATGCAGAAGTATATCGAGTTTCTTAAGACCCCGGACAAAGCTGCCGGTCGGCCGTACAGCGGTCGATATTCGGGGTGCTTGGTCGCAGACGTGCATCGCATCCTGCTTGGCGGAGGTGTATACCTCTATCCGGGCGAAGTGGATAAGCCGGAAGGAAAGCTGCGGCTCCTCTATGAGGCCAATCCATTGGGTATGGTGGTGGAACAGGCCGGGGGGCGAGCCTCTACCGGTACGATGCGAATTCTTGATATCGAGCCGAAAAAACTTCACCAGCGGGTCCCCCTGATTATCGGCAGTCAGGGCGATGTCGAGACCGTCGAAGCATTTACTCAGGGCCTGGCGTAACGCGCATTCTTCACGTCATTTTCTCCGGGAGGATTGTCATGGCAGATCGGGTACGGGAAATTCTCAGTTGGTATGAAAGTGATAATGCAGGCACGAAGGCGAATCTGGCGCGCATGCTGCGCCATGGCAAGCTGGCCGGTACCGGCAAGCTTGTGATCCTGCCGGTCGACCAGGGATTCGAGCATGGGCCGGCCCGCAGTTTCGCGCCGAACCCGGCTGGGTATAATCCCCACTATCATTTTCAGCTCGGCATCGACGCGGGATGTAATGCCTATGCCGCGCCGTTGGGATTTCTGGAAGCGGGCGCCAGCCATTTTGCGGGCCAGATTCCACTGATCCTCAAGTTGAACAACCACGATGTGTTGCACGATGAGAAAGATCCGCTGCCGTCGGTGACGAGCAGTGTCGGAGATGCTTTGCGGTTAGGCTGTGCGGCCGTGGGATTTACGATTTATCCGGGATCGGCCCACTGCAATGCCATGTATGAGCAATTGCGAGCCATTACGGAAGAAGCCAAGGCCTCCGGTCTGGCGGTCGTCGTCTGGTCCTATCCGCGCGGTTCCTCGCTCAGCAAAGAAGGCGAAACGGCGATGGACGTCGGGGCCTATGCGGCGCAGATCGCCGCGCAACTTGGTGCTCACATCATCAAGGTCAAGTTGCCGACGGCGCATCTGGAACAAGCGGCGGCCAAGAAAGTCTACGAGTCGACACAAATCCCGATCAAGACTCTGGCAGAGCGTGTGAAACATGTGGTGCAGAGTTCGTTCGACGGCCGCCGCATCGTGATTTTCTCAGGCGGCGCCAAGAGCGAGGACAAGAATGTATTCGATGAAGCCCGGGCCATCCGGGACGGCGGCGGGTTCGGCAGCATCATCGGGCGGAACTCCTTCCAGCGTCCGAAGGCGGAGGCGGTGAAATTCCTCCACACGATCATGGGGATCTATTCCGGAGAAATTCAATAGCTACGATGTCGGCGATTCATTGGACGAAGGTAGAAGCATGATGGAAACACCCAATCAGAGGCCTGGATCAAGCCGCAGCTGGATGGTTGCAGCTGTGCTGCTCACGGCGGGGATAATCATCGGATTTGTGGTGGCATCTGATCTGGGATGGCTCTCGAACGGCCATGCCGTTCCGGACAACGCAGTCGCTCCGCTGGTAAGGCCGGTCGCCACTGCTCCACAGCCTGTCTTGCCGGGGATGGGGAACCTGACGTTTGTTGAGATTGCCAAAGCGGTCAAGCCGGCGGTCGTCAACATCTATGCGACCAAGAACGGCAAGGGCGAAGGCGGGCCTCATGCAACGCCGTTCGAGGATCCGTTTTTCCGCAAGTTTTTCGGTGACGAATTTTTCCGCCGGTTTGAACAGCAGCAGCCGAAAGAAAAGAAAGAGCGCGGGTTAGGGTCAGGAGTTATTGTCGATTCGAACGGGTTGATCATCACGAACAACCACGTGGTCGGCAAGGCTGATGAAATTCGAGTGACGCTTTCGGATAAGCGCGAGTTCAAAGCCAAGCTGATCGGGACCGACCCCAAGACCGACATCGCCGTCGTCAAAATTGATGCGGCCAATTTACCGACAGTCGCCTGGGCCGATTCCGATCAGTTGGAAGTCGGCGAGTTCGTATTGGCGGTGGGCAATCCGTTCGGACTCACTCAGACGGTCACGCTGGGAATTGTCAGTGCGTTAGGACGAGCGGCGGGGATTGCGGAGTACGAAGACTTTATTCAAACCGATGCGGCGATTAATCCCGGGAATTCCGGCGGGGCGCTCGTGAATTTTCTCGGCGAGTTGGCGGTGATCAATACGGCGATATTCAGCCAAAGCGGCGGCAATATGGGGATCGGATTTTCGGTGCCCAGCAATATGGCTCGATCCATCATGGATCAGCTGGTCAAGACGGGTAAGGTCGTCCGTGGCTGGTTGGGTGTGTCGATTCAGGAGTTGACGCCTGAATTGGCAAAACAATTCGGCGTCACTGATACCAAAGGCGTGCTGGTCAGCGATGTGATGGATGACAGTCCTGCCAAGAAGGCCGGGGTGGAGCGCGCCGATGTGATCGTGGAGTATGACGGGAAGCCGATGGACTCGCCCACGCATCTGCGGAACGCGGTGGCGCAGACGCCGGTGGGGAAGAAAGTATCTGTCAAGCTGATCCGCGACAAGAAGCCGAAAACGATCGACCTGGCCATCGTCGAGCAGCCGAAATCCATGACGCAAGCGGGGGAGGATGAGTCGGCTGAAGCGGTGGCGCCAACCGGGATTCTGTCGGATCTGGACGTGCGGGAGCTGACCGATGAAGTGGCCGGCCGGTACGGAATGAAGTCCAGTGAGCGCGGAGTTGTGGTAGTGCGGGTGAAGCCCGGCAGCACGGCCGAGGAAACCGGTGTTCGGGAAGGCGACATGATTATCGAGATCAATCGGCAGCCGGTGACATCTCTGAAAGCCTACGAGCGCATTGCGGCCAAGTTGCCTAAAGACGAGGCTGTGCTCATGCTGTTGAAGCGGCAGGGACGGACGATTTATCTGACGCTCCGCCCATGAAGCGCGAGAGACGGGCTCTGTCCCGCCGATGTCGTTGAGGAAATGGTTGTGGAGATGGGACGGACGAAATATCGCATATTCCCGTCCATGAAGCGCGAGAGGCGGACTCGGTCTCGCCGATGTCATTGAGAAAATGGTTGAGGGGACAGGGGCGGACGATGCATGGCATATTCTCGCCCATGAAATGGTGAGAGGGCGCCCGGAGGGGTGCCATGAGGGAGAGGGGGTTCCGGTATGGTATCGCGAGCCATATTCATCCTTCTCAGTGCGTTGGCGGGCATGGTCTTGTTCTTACGGGCCGAGAATGCCAGCGGCGCGTTCTGGCTGTACGGGTTCGGGATCGGGGCGGTCACCGGTGGGCTGATTGTCGTCGGTGAATACGCGTTACGAACGTTGTCATTCGGTATCATTGTCGGTGCGACGGCAGGTCTGGCCGTCGGGCTTTTGATGACCGGGCTGGTCGAGTGGGTTGGCGGTGAAATCTTCGATGTGCAGACGTTCCTCTTTCACATCGGCGGCCTCGTGTTTCTCCTCGGGTTTCCCTATCTGGGTTTAGTGATGGGGGCGCGATTCGGACAGGAACAGTTTCCCGCGTCTCCGCTCCGGTCGACCGATCTCTCCGGCAGTTCGAATAGCCTCAAAGTGCTCGATA
>CAYHNM010000056.1:0-7590 GCA_964357985.1 uncultured Nitrospira sp.
ATTTAGAAGACTTATGCGCTTAGATTTCATCAATCGTCTTCAAAAAGAACTCTCCGTTACGGGAACCGCCCTCCATGAAGCGGTTGTCTCAATTGCTGAGCGCGTCAATCGGAAGGTCCAGATCCTCCGCCTCCATTGGCAGGCGTCGAGCGTACTTGAGCGAATCGACGCAGTGAGTCACGATCTTGGACATCAGATCGTAGACCAGATCGCCCGCCGCCCCTTCGAGCGCCGCCCTCTCGACTCTGACCTCTCCGAAGTGGATAACACCATCACTCGTGCCACCACACGCATCCAGACACTCAAACAGTCACTGGTTGAACTCGATGTTCAGATCAGACAGCTGAAGCTGGAAAGCATCCACGAAGACCTTTTGCGCCTGCAGCAGGACCTCAGCCAACGTTCGGCCGGCATTGAACGAGTCATGATTCCGCAAAGTTCAGCCGCCGTCGGACAACGCATTGGCGACGTTCCGCGTTCATCATCCATTCACATTGCCACCGTCATGCGCGGACCATTCCTTTTGGCGCCTGCTGAAGACCTGACCTTCCGTACAGGCGACATTGTCGTTCTGATGGGCGGACAGACTGAGCTGGATCATCTCTCCCTCTGGTTTACCCGCCGTCGTCACGCCACCTCCTCCGCAACGCAGTCAGCCTAGCCCCATAGGCAGAAGCCTAGGCCTTCCGGTAGAATGGACACATGATGTGTAGGTATCGATATCTCAGAACCACTGTGATTGTCTCATCGCTCCTATTCCCTTGGGCAAATCCACTCGCGACGGCAGCGATCACGGATTCCCCAGGAATTCGGATGCTCGAAGAGATTCAAACCGTCATTACCGATCTGGCCGAACAGGCCAAGCCGTCCGTCGTGAACCTCTTTCCAATTTCCGGCGCAGGACGACCGCGCGAGTCGGGCGCAGACCGCACGCCTGGCGCGTCGGGGTCCGGATCCGGCCTCATTGTGGACAGCGAGGGACACATCGTCACGAACAACCATGTCATCGGGGATGCCCTTGAGGTGGAAGTGCGTCTGTCCGATAAAACGAAACTAATTGCCCAGGTCGTCGGCAAAGATCCGGACACCGACCTGGCACTCCTGAAAGTCACCGTTGATCGCGCGTTGCCTTTTGCCCGCTTTGGTGATTCCAGCACAGTGCGCGTCGGCCAGTGGGTGCTCGCAGTGGGGAACCCGTTCGGTCTCGACCGTACCGTTACTCTTGGCGTGGTGAGCGGGATCGGGCGGGAAAATATTAACCTGTCGCGCTACGAAAACTTTATTCAGACCGACGCCTCGATTAACCCCGGAAATTCCGGCGGACCGCTCTTCAATCTGCGCGGGGAAGTCATCGGCATCAATACGGCGATCATCAACTTTGCGCAGGGAATCGGATTTGCCATTCCCTCGAATATGACCAAACAGGTCATTCAGCAACTGATCGCGCGCGGCAAAGTCGTGCGCGGATGGCTGGGGGTCGGCATCCAGCCGCTCACGCCCGAATTGGCGAAAAAGTTCGGAGTGGCTGAAGGCGAAGGCGTACTGGTCAACGAAGTCTTTGAGAAAGACCCGGCCGCCGAAGCCGGCATTAAGCCCGGCGACATTATTCTCACGATCGACGGAAGCGTGGTGGACTCCCCCAACAAGCTTTCCCGTTTGATCGGAGCGCTCCCGCCCGGCGCTGCTCCGAAAATTGAAGTCGTCCGCGATTTCACGCGACACATACTCACCGTTCCCCTGAGCGAACGACGGGACACGGCGGTCGTTGCCTCTCTCCCGCAGTCCCGAACCGAGGTGAAGCTGGGGCTCGACCTTCAAGATCTTTCAGCCGGACTGGCAGAGAAATTCAAACTCCGTGAAACGCGCGGCGTGCTGATTACCAAAGTCGATCCGGGCAGCCTGGCGCACGCGGAAGGTCTTCGTGAAGGCGATTTGATCAAGGAGGTCAACCGCGCCGATGTGGCCACGGTCGGCGAATTCACCTCGGCCATCGCAAAAGTCCGGCGCGGCGACACGGTGCTGCTCCGCGTGCTGCGAGAAAATCGTGCGTTCTACGTCGTCCTCAAATCCACCGACTAAGCGGCTTCAGTGTGCCGCGACGGCATGCCGCTCAACCTTGTGCTCCTCAATGATCTTCCCCGCCAGCTCTCGCGGCATTTCCTCGTAGCGGGCAAACTCCATCGCGTAGCTGCCCCGCCCACCGGTCATTGCGTTCAGCGCCGGCGTATACTTCAGCAACTCCGCGAGAGGCACGAGGGCTTTGATCTGTTCGGCATGATCATTCGCCTGCACCGAAACAATACGTCCCCGACGCGCATTGATGTCCCCCATAACGGCGCCGACGGTGTCCGTAGGGGCCTCGATCTCGACCAGCATCAACGGCTCAAGAAGTACGGGATGTCCCGCCTCCATCGCCTTCTTGAAAGCCATCGACCCGGCAATCTTGAAGGACATCTCGGAGGAATCGACTGCGTGGAAGGAGCCGTCATAGACCGTCACGCGCACATCCACAACGGGAAACCCGCTCAGCCCGCCCTCCTGCATGGCCTCCACCACTCCCTTCTCAACTGCCGGAATGAAGTTGCGCGGGATTGCGCCCCCGACCACACGATTCTCGAAGATAAATCCTTTGCCTCTCGCCAGAGGTGCAATTTCCAACCAGCAATCGCCATACTGACCGTGGCCGCCCGTTTGCTTCTTATACTTCCCCTGCGCCTGCGACGTGGCTTTGATCGTCTCCCGATACGGTACTTTGGGTGTGTGAAGCGTGACCTCGGCGCCGAACTTCCGGCGGAGTTTTTCCAGCGCCAGATCGATATGGAGTTGTCCCATTCCACTGAGCACCATGTCTTTGGTCTCCGGGTTGCGGACAAATTCCAGCGTCGGATCTTCCTCAATCAACTTATGCAAACCGAGGCTCACTTTGTCGATTTCCGACTTGGACTTTGCCTCGATGGCAAACGACAGCACCGGACGAGGCAGCTCGAGGCCCGGATAACAGATCGGCGCACTCTCGTGACAGAGCGTATCACCAGTCTGCGTATCCTTGAGTTTCCCGATCGGCACAATCTCCCCTGCTTGCGCCGAGCTGACGGCCACATGCTTTTTCCCCAATACCGTATAGAAATGGCCGAGCTTCTCACGGACATGCCTTGTTCCATTGAGGACAGTCGAGTCGGCGTGGATCGTCCCCGACAAGACCCGGCAATAGGAGAGCCTCCCGACGAACGGGTCAATGATCGTCTTGAAGATCAGACCGGAAAACGGTTCTTCCAGGCTTCCCTTCCGTTCACACGGCTGCCCGGTTTCCGGATGCCGCCCTGGCACAGAGTGAATGGCCGTTCGCTCCGCGGGCGACGGTAGCAGGGTGACACAGGCATTGAGCAATGACCATACGCCGACGTTGCGCAGCGCCGAACCGGCATAGACCGGAAGAAACTGCCGGGTCAGGATATCGCTCCGGAGCCCTTCAACTAATTGATCCCGGCTTAAGTCTCCCTGTTCCAGATAACGATTCAACAGCTCCTCATCGCGCTCGGCGACCGCTTCGATCAATTGTTTCCGCGCATGCTTGACCGCCTGTTCCATCTCAGGAGGAACGGCGGCTCGTTCAACCTTTGGAGAGGAGCACCCTGAGCGGATCAATGTGTCATCCAGCAGATCGATCACGGAATCGAAACCGGAACCGGAGCGAGCAGGCAGCACCATAGGAATCGGCGCACACTCCAGCTGCGTCCTGCAGAGATCCAAGGCGGCGTCGAACGAGGCCCCTTCTTTATCCAACCCGTTGACGAACACGAGACAGGGCAGATCCAGCTCCCTCACTCTGTGCCAGAGGCGGGCCAATTCAGTCCGGACTCCGGCGCCTGGATTGAGTACGATGATGACGGCATCAACGGCCCGCAAGGCTGACAGCGATTCACCCGATAGACTCAGCGCGCCGGGAGAATCGACGAGCGTGATCGCCGTCTGATTCCATGTGAACTGGAGAAGGCTGGTGCTGGCGGAACAGTGATGGTGGAGTTCTTCCGGTTCGAAATCGGAAACGGTCGTGCCCTGGAGTACGGAACCGAGAATTGGGATAGCACCGCTTGCGTAAAGCAGGGCCTCAGTGAGGGATGTCTTGCCTGCGCCGACGTTGGACACCAACGCGATATTCCTGACGGACTCTGCGCGAATCTCGCCCATGGCAGACCCTCCTTCTAGCTAGACACACATATTGTTAGACCATCTGCCTCCTCATTGACGTCCCTGCTTATTTGTCGTCTCACCCGGATTGATCGAATACACCCTTATACCTTAATCCATCCTTCATCGGCAAAGCTTACGTATCGACCGTCTCCGATGACCATGTGGTCCAACACACGAATCCCCAGCACTTCGCCGGCCGTCACCAGTCGATCCGTCAATCGTCGATCTTCAGTACTCGGTGTCGGATCACCGCTGGGATGATTGTGCAGAAAGATCACACCCGCGGCGGACTCACGGACCGCAAGGGCAAACACTTCGCGAGGATGAACGATGCTCAAAGTGAGACTCCCTTCCGACACCGTGGCCTCTTTCATGACCATATTCTTCGCATCGAGCAAGATGACCTTAAAGATTTCGTGTTTGAGATCGCGTACCAGGGGATGGAAATGCCGAAACACATCCGAGCTGGATGAAATCTTTGTCCCCGTCGAGAGGGGAATCGCCATGGCTCGCTTTCCCAATTCAAGCGCCGCCTTCAGCTGGGCAACTTTTGCCGGGCCTATTCCCGGAATCGCACAGAGTTCTTCAATTCCACTCCGGGCCAACGATGCCAGCCCACCGACGCGATGGAGCAGCTCCATCGCGACCTGCACCGCAGATGAATCCCGCCGTCCAGTCCTCAGCAAAATCGCCAATAATTGAGCATCCGAGAGGATCTCAGGCCCCTTGGCCAGAAGACGTTCTCTCGGACGTTCAGTCGCAGGCCATTGCCCGATCCCTTTGTGAGTGTCAGTCGTCATGATTCACCCTCTTTGAACAAAAATTTGACGCCACGCACCATTTTGCACGAACCGCCGGGGTAGGTTTTACCCCATGGAGACAAATACGTAACCGATAAACCATTGAAATATTGACACACGACAATTTGGTGCAGCTTTTGCTTTGTTCGGCGTACAGCTGTTCACGCAGACACCTGGGAGGATTCGATGGAATGTCCGAAATGTAAAGGGTTGATGATGTTGGAGCGGTTTTCAGACTTCTTCCTCATTTTCTACGCCTGGAAATGCATCAACTGCGGTGCGATCATTGACCGCACGATTTCAAACAATCGAAGAAAGAGTCTGGCCGCTCGGGATACTCAACCGGTATCAGCAAGCTAAACGATCAGACGTTTATTCGCTTTCGTCCGATCCGACTCGGCTATCGAATCACCCCAATCGGATAGCTCCCGCATCTGCTCAGGAGTGGATGCGGCGGAAAGTATAACGGGTTCCTAATTGACCGTCAAAGCCAACCGTCTCTCTGACTCCTTCTAGGCAAACTCACGTCGTCACCCGCCCCTGAGTTCCATCCGGCACTTCACCCCCCTGCCGTCCCTTGACCCCTGCAAAAACGCTGTGTTACAGTCGCTCTCTCTTAACGATGTCCCGTATTTACTGACATGCGAGTTATAGCTGGATCCCACCGGGGTCGACGCCTTCAGGGACCGCACGGCACCGCACTCCGTCCTACCTCTGACCGAGTCAGGGAAGCATTGTTTTCTATCCTGGGTAACCGGCTTCCAGACAGTCGCGTGTTGGATCTCTTTGCGGGAACCGGAGCGATCGGCATTGAGGCACTCAGCCGTGGAGCAGCGCACGTGACCGCCGTTGAGTCGCAGGCTGAATCATTGAAACTCTTGCGGCGCAATGTCGCGGAGTGCGGGATGAACACCCTCGTCACGGTTCAAGCAAGAACGGTCAAACAATTTCTAACCAGGCCGGAGCTGTGGAGCGGCCCCTATGATATTGTGTTTGCCGATCCTCCTTATGACCTCGCCTACAAACTGGAAGACATCTTCCAAACCGTCCATGCTACACTCACACCACCCGATGCCTGGCTTGTCGTCGAACATGCTTCAAAATCCACCCTTCCCGACCTGCTCGGCTTGGCAACGTTCAGGAAGCACTATCAATACGGGGACACGGCCCTGTCGATCTATTCGTTTCCCGCAGAGGCCACAGTATGAAAATCGGTATATACCCCGGTACCTTTGACCCGATTACGCACGGGCATACCGATATCATTACACGAAGCCTGCGCGTCTTCGACAAGGTGGTTGTGGCCGTCGCACCGAATCCGGCCAAGCATCCGCTCTTTAATCTGACTGAGCGGCTGGAGATGGTGAAGCTGGTCATGAAGGATCTGACCCAGGTCGACGTGACCGTCTTCGAAGGCCTCCTGGTTGACTATGTCGCGCGATCGGGAGCCCATGCCATTATTCGAGGGCTGCGAGCCATTTCAGACTTCGAGCACGAATTTCAGATGGCCCTCATTAACCGAAAATTAGCCAAAAACGTCGAGACGGTGTTTCTCATGCCCAGCGAAGAATATTCCTATCTCTCGTCCACCATCATCAAAGATGTGGCCCAGCACGGAGGTCCGTTAACGGAATTCCTGCATCCCGACGTGGCTCGACGTCTTGAAGAACGAATCCGGAGCCTCAAACAATGAAACTCGCCGCACGCGTCAGTCGCATTACTCCGTCTCCGACATTGGCCATGACCGCCACCGCCAAAGCCATGGCTGCGCAAGGGATCGATGTCGTCGATTTCTCATCCGGGGAGCCTGATTTTGATACACCGGAGCCCGTCAAGGCCGCGGCCGAAGCAGCCATTCGCGCAGGCTTCACGAAATATACCCCCTCGTCTGGCATCGATGAGCTTCGTCAAGCCATTGCAGACAAACTTCTCGCTGAGCAAGGTTTGCGCTATGAGAAAGCCCAGATCTTGGTATCCTGCGGAGCCAAACACTCGCTCTATAACGTGGCCGAAGCCCTCCTAGAAGCCGGTGATGAGATCATTATTCCAACGCCCTACTGGGTCTCTTACGCCGATCAGGCGCTCCTCAACGATGCCACCCCCGTTCTGCTCCCGACCAAGGAAGACCAGGGCTATGCCATCGATCCTGACGAACTGCAGAAATTAGTCACCCCGCGCACCAAGGCCATCATCGTCAATAGCCCCTGCAATCCGACCGGAGCCACCTACGACAAAAGCACCCTGGAGGCCATTGCAACCATCGCGGTGAAGCACAACCTCCTGATCATTTCCGATGAAATTTATGAAAAAGTGCTCTATGACGGAGCCACGCATATCAGCATCGCCACGCTGGGGCCTGAAGTGGCCGAGCGCACGGTCATCATCAACGGTGTCTCCAAAGCTTACGCGATGACTGGCTGGCGCATCGGCTATGCCGCCGGACCAAAACCGCTCCTCACCGCCATGGCCAATATCCAGAGCCAAAGCACGTCGAATCCCTGCTCAATCTCACAGAAAGCCGCCGTCGCTGCACTGAAGCTTGGCGGACCGTTTACAGAAATGATGGTGGTGGAATTCGACCGGCGAAGAAAAGTGATGG
>CAYHNM010000057.1:0-7590 GCA_964357985.1 uncultured Nitrospira sp.
CCGTATTGACGACCAGAAGTGCCTTGCCTTTGTATTGTCCCAGGTTGACGGGTTTTCCGTCGATATCATCCATGGTGAAGTCATAGAGGTTGGTTGTTTTCGCCGTCATCAGTAGTCCTTCCCGTTCAGCCTGCACAGCAGGTATCGCCAATAAGAGCCCACCCATAATCGTTACTAGAGATGCTGCAGTGATGAATGTTTTCATTATGGGCTCCGTTTTCTTTAGAGCTGTTCCAGCGCCGCGACCCGCTCTTCGATCGGGGGGTGTGTCGCGAGCAGATGCATGAATCCCGAGCTGTTGCCGGAAATCTTCATTGTCGCTAAGGCATCGTGTTCGCTGGGTTGGAACTGAGTACGGCTGACCCACCGATCGATGCCGCGCAATGCGCCGATCATCGACTCTTTCCCGTAGACCTTGGCGGAGAAGGCATCGGCGGCAAACTCACGGCGGCGTGAATGCCAGCTCACGACGATCATGGCGAGGAACGAAAGCACTACCTGCAAGACAATGTAGACCACTAAGGCCAGGATCGGATTGCCGGCAGAGCTGCCTTCTTCCCGGTCCTGTCCCGAGGGTTGCCCCACCATGCTGGAAAGAAAATTGCTGATGTAGTGCACGAAGGTGTTCATCAGCCCGGCGAGCACCGTGGTTGTGAACATATCGCCGTTGTAGACGTGTCCCATCTCATGGGCGAGCACGGCCTTCACTTCACCTTCCTTCAAATTCTGCAGCAGGCCGGTGGAGACGGCGACCATAGAGTTGTTCTTGCTAGGACCGGTGGCAAAGGCGTTGGGGTCCGGTGAGTTGTAGACCCAGACCTCAGGCATGGTAATCCCCAACCGTTGAGCAATCTCCTGGACCGATCCAAAGATCACACGCTCTGCCTGCGACCGGGGCTGGGTGATCTGCTCGCAGTCGAGCATCGCGCGGGCCATCTGTTTCGAGAAGGCCAAACTGATGAACGCGCCGCCGAATCCAATCACGAGCGACCAGACGAGTAGTTGCTGGCTAAACACGCCGCGCACATCAATGCCGAATGCCGGAAGCACCGTATTGACCAGCAGGTTGGCCGTGAATGAGAGCGTCAGATAGATTAAGAAGTTCGCAATTAAGAAGAGCCCAATGCCCTTAAGCCACTTCATCGATATCCTCCTTAGGGACAGAAACTCGCCGCCAGTAGGGGGCGAGTGATTTTGTTGTCTTGATTATACACAAACCGCTCGTTCGAAATGCAGACGACGGTATTTGGCGTTGTGAAGACGGAATATAAGGCTTGATCGGCAAAGGTCAAGACGCCGGAAGCTCCTGAATGTGTGAGGGAAAGTTGACCCCTTCGTCATGATCCTGTTAGAAGGGTCTCATCGTGGAGGTGCGCATGAGAGCGTGTAGCTTGATGGGTGGTATTGGATTGCTGATCACCCTGCAGATTGCAGTCGCTCAAGCTGCGGATGTTGCTCAGCCGGTTCCACCCTTTGTGGTTCCTCTGGCAGCTGATGGGGTTCAGCGCGCCACGATTACCCTCGACAGTTATTCCTATACGCCGAATCATGTGATCGTTGAAGCCGGGAAGCCGGTGGAGTTGATCTTGACGAGCGTGACTACCATTACGCCGCATAACTTTATTATCAAGGAGCTCTCCGTTGAGCAGGATGTGTCGGCGGGGAAGACTATCACCATCAAGTTTACGCCGACACAAACGGGAACGTTTCCTATCTATTGTGACAAGCGTCTCTGGCCCTTGCCCAGCCATCGCGACAAGGGGATGGAAGGCAAGCTTGAAGTAAAGTAGAGGTTGTTCCACGAGTACGAATCCCTCCAAGCCCGCGCTGCTTCGCGACCTGCTCAAGCAAGTGTCCCGTCTGTTCTATACTACGCTGGCCGTCGTTCCGGCAGATGTACGGGATCAGATCGGTTTGGGCTACTTGTTTGCCCGTGCAGCCGACACGATCGCCGATACGGATCTGATTGATCGTTCGCGGCGTCTCGACTTCCTCAGTCAGCTGAAAGCGCAGTTCGTGAGCGAGCAGATCTCCTGGTCGCAGATTCGCGACATCCAGCAGGCGATGGGACCGCTTCAGCAGGATTCGTCCGAACGTGTGCTTCTCGAACGATTGGAAGACTGTTTTCGACTCTTCCAGGAATGTTCCCCCGAGGATCGGCGTCGTGTGCAGCGGCTCATGACGACGCTGACGCAGGGTATGGAGATGGATCTCAGCCGCTTTCCCGGCCAGTCGGTCGAAGATCTCGTGGCGTTGAAGACCATCGACGATCTGGATCGGTACACCTATTACGTGGCAGGTTGTGTTGGCGAGTTCTGGACTGATCTCATGTGTGCCCATCGGAAAGCGTTGGCTTCATGGAATGTAAAGCAGATGTCTGACGTAGGGGTACGGTTCGGGAAAGGACTGCAGCTCACGAACATTGTAAAAGACGTCGCGCACGATCTGCAGAAGGGACGCTGCTACATTCCGGAGACAATGCTGGATGAGGTGGGGCTCACGCCGCGTGACCTGCTGAACGAGACCAATCTGCCGCGCTTCCGGCCGGTCTTGAGCAAGTTGGTCCGAATGGCCGCTGAGCATCTCGATCAGGGCTGGATGTATACGATGTCAATCCCGCGCCACGAAATGCGTCTTCGGCTTTCCTGCATGTGGCCGATTCTGTCAGCAGGCGAATCTCTCAAGCTGGTATTGCATTCGCCGGATCTGCTGAACCCCGCCGTGAAAGTAAAAATCCCGCGCAGTAAGGTCTACAAAATCCTGGCGCTGACCATCTTCACCGGCGCCTGCGGCTATGTCGGGACGGCCTATTGGGGCAGGTTGAGGAAGCAGATCGTGTGAGGTAAGGTTGTCGCTCGGTATTCTGCTGATTCGGGAAGCTGTTGCCTGGATTGACGCACATTTACAACAGATCCGCGATGGGCTAGGCTACGTCTCCTATGCAAATCTACAGGGTGAGCGGATGAGCGAGGAATGTGTCACAGAAGCAGTGCTGGGGCTGGGGGAGATCGCCCAGCGTTTCAGGATTCGCTTGATCCTCCAGTTCGGGTCGACGGTCATAGGAACAACCCACGCCCGCAGCGATCTGGACCTGGCGGTCAAGCTCGACAGTCCCGACGTGTCGTTGCAGACTGTCTTGGAGATTCAAGAGGCATTACAGACGCAGTTCCCTGGGTGCGAAGTAGATCTGGCGATCCTCAACCGGGCAGATCCCCTCTTCCTCAAGAAAATCGTTGAGTCCTGCCGTGTGCTCTTCGGCACGCCCCAAGACCTCGCCCGTCTGCGCCTCCACGCCTTCAAAGCGTACCAAGACTTTCGGCCCTACTTGGAACTGGAGCGCCGGCATGTCGCCCGGCGACTGGCGGCCTTGGTGGCGGAGCCTTCCCGCCCATGATCGACCGCCAGCTCATCACCAGAAAGATGAGCCTGATTCTTGAGGATCTGGCTGCCATGACCCGGCTGTCCCAACTGCCACGCGAGCAGTACCTGAAGGACCCCATCAACGAAGCCTTGGCCGAGCGGTACCTTGAACGGGCCATCGGCCGCATGATCGACATCAATTTTCATCTGATCACTGAGTCTGGCCTGTCTGCCGGGGCGGCACAGGCAGGCCATGCGCCGCCCAAGGACTATCACGAATCGTTCGTGCGTCTCGGCACGCTTGGCGTCATGACGTCCGATCTTGCCAAGGAGATGGCCATGGCCGCCGGGCTCCGCAACCGGATTGTGCACGAATACGACGACATCGATCCTGAGCGAGTGTATGAGGCCTTGCCTGTCGCGGTCCGCCAGATTCCCGTGTACCTGGACCACATTCAGCGCTTCGTTGAGAAATTGCCGCAGAGGTGACGAGTCGATGACCCGAAAGGAGAGGATGATGATGACATGCTCAAAGGATTGGAGGCGGTATCTGTCGAGTTGCCTCGGATTGGTCCTTGGGATGGCCTGTGGCGTAACCCGAAGTCAGGCTGGAACCGCGAGAAGCACCGTCACCTTCGACAACAAATCCGGCGCGCCGGTGCCTGCGGGTATGTGGCCGGCTACGCAAGCAATCGTGTCGCGGCGATTTCATCCAGCGTCAGATTCTGGAATACGTATTTTGCAAGTCGGCGCAGTGCTTAGGGGTGTGGACCTCCTCCATTTTGGGCCTCCCTGCGAGGCCTTCATGCCCGTCACGATTCGCGCCAATCCTTGAAGCGCCTCCTGTCAGCGTAGCAACCCCGCCTTAGCGATTTGAGTACAAATGCTACAACTGGTCGGTATCTGCGGGGGCATATTCCCCCATGGCGCTGCCATTCCTGCCGATTAATCTTCTGATTGGCGCGTCGTTGAGCGCATATCAGTGCTCGTCACGTTGAGCATAGCTATTGCTTCCACAGCAGTGAAATCGAATTACCGACCTCTACCACAACGAGGAACGGTGAGATATACATAATGTAGCTCCCACGGCCAGGCCGGAGCCAGTGGGTCCATCGAAGGCGCTCCCATGTTGATCCAGAGCCTGCCGGTAATTGTCTCCGCTCACGAATTGTCTCCGCTCACGCCCGGCCTCCCGCTTGCACTCACTCACTCACTCACTCACTCACTCACTCACTCACTCACTCACTCACAGATCTAACCGCACTCGCCACTTTCCGTCTCAGCGCTTCGCCGATACAGGGGATCGCCGTTCACTCGGCATCCTCGGGCCCTAGCGTCTCGTCTACCAACACAGTAGGAAGTGCCATGGGCACGACTCGGCCCAGTGGCGGACGCATGTTCTCATCTACGAGAAGATTGCGTCCAAGGCTGTCTATTCCGGCGTTGATCTCGTGTTTTTCTGGTCAGCAGCGGCAACTCAAGTGTGAGGTCCTCGTCGGTTCTGGGGCAGATGCCACTGGTCTGGCGGCCGCGCCTCTCAATCCCATGATCGCCTCTGGCCCCTACCGTGGTAGCACGAGATTCGACCAGGAGGGTGCAGTGGCTATTGACTCATCGTGACATCGAAGAGAGGTACTGCCCTTATTTCCATTTTATATTTCTTCTAGTCGATCACAGTTTTATGGGAAGGAGAGTGACATGAACAGTAGCAATAGGCTCATCAGGTTATCAGGGCTAAGTCTCGGCGCCATTTGCCTCACACTGGCCATCGGGACCCACGCACAAGCCCAAGGTGTCTGGGAGACCAAGGTGTCCCTGCCCACGGCACGCAGTGGCGCAGCCACTGGCGTGATCGCTGATCAGCTCTATGTTGCAACAGGATCGTTTACTTCCGCACTGGAAGTCTATGATCCAACCTCGAACAGCTGGACCACCAGGGCTTCCATACCGACGGCCCGTGGTGCCGCGTCTGGAGGCGTGATTGATGGAAAACTGTATGTCGTGGGAGGTTGTAGATTTGACGACTGTAGAATTGGAGTCACAAGCATACTGGAGGTATATGACCCGGCCACCAACACTTGGACTACTAAAGCCCCAATGCCAACGGCACGCTTCGGCATGGCCAGTGGCGTGATTGCTGGCAAGCTCTATGTGGCGGGGGGATCTACATCCTGTGGCGCGTGTCTCGGCACCAGCACACTCGAAGTCTATGATCCAGTCACTGACGCCTGGACGACCAAGGCGTCCATGCCAACGGCCCGGGGACAGATGGACGGTGCGGTGATCAACGGGAAGCTCTACGTCGTGGGAGGTACCAGTGGTGCTTTGACCGCTTTCACTACGCTCGAAGCCTATGACCCCTCCACGGACGCGTGGACTACGCATGCGCCGATGCCGACACCTCGTTTCGCTCTCGGGGCAGGCGAGGTCAACGGCATCCTTTATGCCGTCAGCGGCTACGATCCCGGCACTGCCACTTTCCATAATACCGTCGAGGCGTACAATCCAGCCACGGATTCCTGGACCACCGTTGCGCCGGCTCCGACCATTCACGCTGGGTCCAAGCCTCAGGGTATCAACGGGGTGCTCTATGTCGCGGGGTCTGGAGCATTCGCTCTGAGCAGCGCAAATGAGGCTTTCGTCGTCACGAAGCCTCCAGTCTGCAGCGCAGCCCAAGCGAATCCAGCCTCCCTCTGGTCGCCCAAGCATCAGTTTGTCCCGATCGCAATCCTGGGTGTCACCGACCCGGAGAATGACTCCTTGACGCTCACCGTCCTTGGGGTGAAACAGGACGAGCCGGTGCTGACCCCGGGCAGCGACACTACGAGTCCGGATGCGGTGATTCAGGCCGGTTCCGCGTCGGTGCGAGCCGAACGATTGAATACGGGCAATGGGCGGGTCTATCACCTCGCCTTTCAGGCTACCAATAGCCATGGTGGCACGTGTACAGGGGACGTAACGGTGGGGGTGCCCCACAGCATGGGTAAAGGAGTGATCGCGATCGATGGCGGCCCGGCCTACGACTCGACCATTCCGTAGTCTGCTCGGGCATCATGTGAGATTGAAGGGCTGCCATCGTGGCAGCCCTTCTGTTCAGAGACTGTGCTGACTTCTGCACCGGCGATGTCTGATGTGTCAGGGGTGCCCTGAATGCGGATCCGCATTCAGGATTCGGCAAATGGAATGATTTGACGATTGGAGGGCAGGGGGCACAAGCCCTCTGCTCTCTGAGTGATGCCGTTGTGAGTGGTTAGCGATCGAGTCAATGGTCTTTGCCTGGTTGGGTGGGGAAGGACAGTGGGAAAGGGGTGGGCTGGCTGGTCACCAAATGCGCGCATCGACCGAGCACCGCCCGCAATTTCGAATTCAATCATGTCTTGAGTGCGCGGTCGGCGAGCACAGGTGAGTGACCAAGCTGCCTCGCCCTACTTTTTCTGTGGCTCCAAGATCTTCTCACCCTTCTTGAACACCCCGAAGATCGCTTGTGACGGGCAGGCGTCCAGGCAGAGGCGGCAGCTTTCCAGGCAGCGGGAGGGATCGAATTTATAGGGAGGTGTCGAGAGCCAGGCGCTGGTCGGGCAAATAGGTATGCAGATGCCGTTGTGCAGACAACGGTCCGGGTGGCGGACCAGGTGATCGCGAATGACCATCATAGGCTTCACTCCTTCAAAGAGACCTTGAGAGAAGATCTCAAACATGTTTTTGTTGGGAAGACTGCTCACTTCCACTCCTTCACGAGGGCTTTCAGCCGGTCTTTGAGTTCGGGAATCTGCTCGAGATTATTCTCAATCGCGCCGACGATCTTTTCGAGCCGAGCGGACTTGAGCGCGTCTTTGTCCTTCATCGCCAGCCGATCATACTCCGCATAGGCAGACTGGTGTTTCGGCTCAAGATACGCGCGGGCATCGATCAGGGCCTGCCCTAACTCCCAGGCTTCCGGCGCGAGCGGGGGCACGACGCTAAATGATCCGTCGGTGAAGACGATCACCACCGCGCCAGGCTTGCCGGTCAACTGGGTGACAGTCTGAACCGTTTTCCCTTCGCAAGCATTCCAGTCCAGTGTCAGCCCGGGAAACTGTTTGGTGAACGCCACCTTTTCTTGGTTGGCTTTCCACTTTTCTTCGACAGCCATTCATTCCTCTTCGCCGGATGCTGAAACAGATCGCCAGCGTCGTTCTCGCTTCGTTCAGAGTTTCAACGTACAGAAGAGTACGCTTCAACTCTTCGCTT
>CAYHNM010000058.1:0-4795 GCA_964357985.1 uncultured Nitrospira sp.
GTATCGGTCGATCGATGATAGTGCGGATTTCGGAAGTTGGCGGTATCGGTCACCATGACGGCAGCGAAGCCCTGTTCCCAGAAGGCCGTATGGTCGCTCCGTCTGGTGTCAGGGAGGTGCTCCCCATTGCCTGGTACGACCAGAGGGACGACGGGAATTGTGGACGCCATGGCGCGCGATAATGCCGCCGCCAACGAGGCTGACGCTTGGTTTCCGATCAGCGCAAGAAAGTTTCCGACAGAAGGTACGGCGACGGGAATACCGGGGGGTGTTCGTTGCGAGCCTTCCTGCTCGCTGGCGTAGCCGACACATTCAAGGACGATCGCTCCATAGACGGACCGGCCGGTCTTGGTGAGATGGGCCACATACGCGCGGCTGCCCAGCAGGTCTTCTTCTTCGAGGCAGAAGGCCACGAATTGCACCGGTCGCGTCAGGGCGGTCTGCTTGAGTCGCCTGGCGACCTCGATCAGCACTGTAAGCGCGCTGGCATTGTCGTCGGCGCCGGGCGACCCTGACACCGTATCGTAGTGGGCGGCGAGAATCAGCGGTGCAGCGGCAGCGCTATTTTGCGCAGGCTTGGTTCCGATCACGTTGTCGTAGGTCTGTTCCCATGCTTCGAATCGGTGGGTGGAAACTTCAAGGCCCAAGCGGATGAACTGCTGTGATAAGTAGACCGCCGTCTCCCGCAATGCGACCGGCGATGTGCCGGGGTGGCGCTCGCGGGCGAGCGCGGCGAGATGGATAGTGAATTCGTCAGTCACGCGGCTGGTTCTCGTGCCCGGAAAGGGTTACGACACAATCTCGGTGCCGATGCCCTTGCGGGTGAAGATTTCCAGCAAGAGGGCATGGGGAATGCGGCCGTCGATGATGTGAGCTTTCCCGGCCCCTCCGGCCAGCGCGTCGAGGCAGGCGTGCACTTTCGGCAACATGCCTTCGCCGATCACACCCTTCTTCACCATCCGCTGCACGTCTTTCCGTGAGACGGTGGAGAGGTGACGGTTGTTGGCGTCGCGGATACCCTTGACATCGGTCATCATCACGAGTTTTTCCGCATGGAGCGAAGCGGCAATGGCACCGGCCACAAGGTCGGCGTTGATGTTGTAGGTGTTGCCTTCCTTGTCTGTCCCGATCGGTGCAATGACCGGAATGTAGTGGTCTTGTTGGAGCTTCAGCACGAGACTGGGGTCGACGGACTGCACTTCGCCGACCAGTCCAAAGTCCCCCTCGTCGTCGCCTTCCAGATCCTTGCCCAAGCTTTTTGCCCAGGATTTCGCCGTGAGCGGCTGTGCCATAAGCAGCCCGCCGTCTTTTCCGCTCAGGCCCACGGATCGTCCTCCATGGCGATTCAGGAGTTCCACGATTTCCATATTGATCTTGCCGGCCAGGACCATCTCCACGATCTCCATGGTGGCTTCGTCGGTGATCCGGACGCCGTGGCGGAATTTGGCTTCGATGCCGAGTCTGGTCAACATCTTGTCGATCTGCGGGCCACCGCCATGCACGATGACCGGATTGAGCCCGACGTATTTGAGCAGGACAATGTCTTCCGCGAACCGCTCCTTCAGTGCCGTCTCGGTCATGGCGTGACCGCCGTACTTAATGACGACCGTTTTGCCGCGGAAGGTCCGGATATAGGGCAGCGCCTCGATCAGGATATTGGCTTTCTTAATCAGTCGATTCATGGGCTGCTCCTAGTTCTCAGAAGGTCCTGGCACAAAGCCGATCACGCACCCGGCGCATAGCGTGTGAATACATCAATTTCACACAGAAACACAATCCCGCTCTGCGGGAAATCGTGCGGATGCAATGGGGTTTGGCAACGGTTGCGCAAGAGCTTACGCGGAGGGCCGGTCTTTTCTCCCCGGGGGAGCCTGAGCTACTTTGGCCCGGGGATGAGCCCGGTCATAGACGGCCAGGAGTTGGTCGGTGGCCAGATGCGTGTATTTTTGTGTCGTGCTGAGCGAGGCGTGTCCTAACATTTCTTGAATAGAACGAAGGTCCGCGCCTTCGTCGAGAAGATGGGTCGCATAGGAGTGGCGGAGCGCATGGGGGCTGACGGCGCCACCGGCCAGGCGACTGGAGTAGCGGGCGACGAGGCGGGCGACGCTGCGCGCAGTCAAACGGCCACCCCGGTGATTGAGAAACAGGGGCGTTGCAGGTCGATCGTCGGCGGGCGCACGCCTCAACGAGGCCCGATAGGTTTGGATCGCCTGGAGCGCGACATCGCCGATCGGAACAATTCGTTCCTTCCGGCCTTTTCCGCGAAGGTGGACGAGCCCGTCGGATTGGTTGAGATCACCGAGATTCAGCCCGACGGCTTCGCTGACGCGCGCGCCGGTGGAATAGAGCGTTTCCAGTATGGCCCGGTCTCGCAGCGGCAACGCGGTATCCCCTTCAGGAAACTCCATCAAGACATTCGCGTCATCCTTCGTCAGGACCCGTGGCAGCGTCTTGGGGAGCTTCGGGCTTCTGATGTCTTCGGCCGGATTCTTTGCGACCGTCCCTTCGCGGACATGGAATCGATAGAAGCTTCTCAGGCAGGCGAGCTTACGCGCGAGTGAGGAGGCCTTTTCTCCCTTGCGGTCAAGCCAGTGTAAATAAGCGCGCAGGGATTCCGTGGTTATGTCGCCGATCGGGAGCGAGCGCTGGGTTTGTGGCGTCGGCTGGGCTTGAGTGAGAAAGACGGTCAGCTGGTGGAGATCGGAACGGTAACTGCGGATGGTTTCCGGCGATGCCTGACGCTCGATAGTGAGAAACGTCATGAAAGCGCGGATTGCGTCATCCATCTCTCGAAATCCTCACGAGCCCGCTGGGCAATGAGTTGCCGTTTTTTCTCTTTGTCCCTGGTCGGTTGGGCGAGAGGCGGGAAGAGGCCGTAATTCGTATTCATCGGCTGGAAATGTTTCGGGTCGGATGAGGCCACATGGCCCACCAGGCACCCGTGGGCCGTGGTGGCGGGCGGCGTGACCAAGGGCAGTCCCGCGAGGGCGCGTGCCGCATTGATGCCTGCAAACCCTCCCATGGCGGCGGATTCGGTATAGCCTTCCACGCCGACCAATTGGCCGGCAAAGAACAAGGTGCCGCGCGATTTAAACTGCAACGTATTCAAGAGCAACTGAGGAGAGTTAATAAAGGTGTTTCGATGCAGGCTGCCGTAGCGGAGAAACTCCGCCTGCTCCAGACCGGGAATCATGCGAAACACCCGTTTCTGTTCGGGGTAGGTCAGCTTCGTCTGAAAGCCGACCATGTTGTAGCAGGTCCGATGCACGTTTTCAGTTCTGAGTTGGATGACGGCGGTCGGCCTTTTACCGGTTCGGGGATCTTCCAGTCCAACCGGTTTCAGCGGGCCGAAGAGCATGGTTTGCCGACCCCGCTCCGCCATGACTTCAATGGGGATGCAGGCTTCAAAATAGGGCGTCTTCTCGAATTCTTTCGGCTGCACTTTTTCGGCCGCCATCAGCGCGTCGTAAAACGCGTTGTACTGGGTCTCGTCCATCGGACAGTTCAGGTAGTCGGCTCCCCCTTTATCGTAACGTGAGGCGGCGAAGACGATATCCATATTGATCGACTCAGCGTCGATAATCGGGGAGATGGCATCGAAGAAATACAAATGGTGGGATTGCGTCACGGCGCGGATCGCCGCCGACAGTTTGTCCGACGTTAGGGGTCCTGTGGCAATGATGCAGAGGCAATCCGTCGGGATCTCGGTGATCTCCTCATGCAGGATGCGGACGTTCTGATGGCTTTCCAGCGCTTGAGTGATTTTGAGTGAAAACTGGTCACGATCGACGGCGAGCGCTGAGCCAGCCGGCACCCTGGCCTGTTCGGCTGAGGTAATGATCAACGAACCCAGCCGCCGCATTTCTTCTTTGAGTATGCCGGGGGCGTTCAGCGGATCGGCTGACCCGAGGGAATTGGAACAGACCAGCTCCGCCAAGCCGCCGGTCTTATGTGCTTTCGTCATCTCCTTGGGGCGCATCTCATAGAGCGTTACCTTCGCGCCGCGGTTCGCGGCCTGCCAGGCTGCTTCGGAGCCGGCCAGACCACCCCCTATGATGACGATGTCATCTCTCATGCCCACAGATACTCCTCTCAGGGAAAATAGGAAGGACGCATTCTAGAAACCGAGTTTCGGGGAAGTCAAGGCGGCAGCCGCCGGCTATAGGCCAACGGCTCGCATCATTCTACCCTTGCAATTGAACCTGCGAATTGCTCCGTGCTAGACTTGGCCCGCATGGGCGATTGGCTCAGTGGTAGAGCGCTTCCTTCACACGGAAGAGGCCACAGGTTCGATCCCTGTATCGCCCACCATGCTGTTCCTGCTTCAGAACCCCATCGCTGCTCGGCCCGTTCGTTCGATAATTGCCTCGTTCCTAGACAGAATCAGGGATGTCGGCTACACTTCACACTGTATTTCGGGGAGCGTTTAGGCCACTGTCGAGATGGGATCGAACAAAGTGAGGTTACGTATGCGACCAACATCATGGGCAATTGGTGTAGTGCTGACGGCGGTGCTTGCAACAGGGTGTACGACGACGAATCAAGCGGGCACGGCGTCAGAGAAGGAGTACAACCCTCCGACAAGTATTTACAACGTGCTGGATAGCACGGCCTTGGTGTATTCAGATCCTACGGCAGGCAGCCCGATTAACGACAATCCGATCCGCTGGTTGGGCTTCTTATTCCACCCGCTCGGCCACGCGGTCGATTATGCAGTGAATCGGCCAATCTATACCTTGGCGGGCGCCTTCCCGTATTTGTTCGGCTACACCGCTGAAGACAATATGCAGGATAG
>CAYHNM010000058.1:4895-7582 GCA_964357985.1 uncultured Nitrospira sp.
CGAAGGCCAATATGGACTCCAGCGCCATCTTCGATACCGGCGATGAGAAAACGACGGTCGAGTATCTGGTGACCGGCAACCGGGAGCATATGATTCTCCTCACGGCTTCTTTCACGATTGACCCTTATGTCCGGCTATTTTCCCCCTACCGGCGGGAATTTCTCGACCGGCTCCGGGAGCCGGCTGGCGGCAAGTCGGGAATGAAGATTGAAAGCCAGGGGAGCGAAGACAAAGAACCGTTTGCCTCGTTGCAACAGTTCGCCAGGGGGCAGACAGCGCAATTGGCCTATTGCAAGGACAAGGATTACGACATCGCGGCCGATGCCTACCAGAAGTCGATCACGAGCGGCTTCGCCAACAAAGTGTGGATGGCAGAAGCCCACCATCGTTTGGGCGTCTCGTTGGATGCGAAAGGACAGTTTGAAAAGGCGAAGGCTGAAATGCTTCAGTCGCTCGCCATCCGGCCGAATGTTCCAGAGGTGATGAACAATCTGGGGGCCGTCCACAGTAAACTGGACGAGAAAGCTGCGGCCATGAGTCTATTTGAGAAGGCCGTGATCCTGCGGCCGAACTATGCCATGGCCCGGTACAATCTCGCAGAGGCCTACGAGCCGACGAATCCGAAGCGGGCTCTCGCCGAATATGAAACCTTCCTGGCGCTTGTCGAGGGAATTCCCGAAGAAGAGGGGAGAATTGCCCGGGTCAAGGAGCGATTGAAGGTCATGAAAAAACCGTGAAGGAGAGACGGGGATCCTGGGTTACCGGCGGCCCCGTTCTTTCTGTTCCTGAAGGGTTTTGCATTCGATACAGAACGTCGTGACGGGGCGGGCTTTGAGCCGCTTGTAGGGAATGTCCTCACCGCATTGCTCGCAGATGCCGTAGGTCTGGTTCTTCATCCGATCCAAGGCTTCATTGACCTTCTTGAGCAGCTTCTGCTCGCGTTCCATGATCCGCATGGAAAAGCGCTGATCTTCTTCTGCCGACGCCTGATCACTGACATCCGGTAACGCTTCCGGGGTCTTGTGCTGTGTCAGCACATCTCCCACCTCTTCAAGCAGGTCAGCGCGCTGCCGTTCCAGGGCTCGTTGAATGTCAGGATACTTCGAACGAACTTTTGAAGAAGCCGATTTCTTGGGAGAAGCCGGTTTCTTGGCCTTGGAGGATACGGTGCGGGCAGCGGACTTCGTGCGTGAAGAAGCGGTACGTGAAGCGGATGTCTTTTTCTGGGGAGTACGTGCCTTCATGGATGCGGGCTCCGATCATCCCGAACGAGCGGGGACTATAGCAGCCGTCGAAAGAATCGGTCAACGGGAATGATGCCGAGGGGTGCGGAGCCTACAAGTCCCGGCGGCCCTCGATCGACTTGAGTAACGTGACTTCATCGGCATACTCGATATCCATGCCGACCGGGATACCGTAGGCGATACGGGACACACGGGTGACAAACGGCTTGAGCAATCTGGTGAGATAGATCGCGGTCGCTTCTCCTTCAATCGTCGGACTAGTGGCGAGAATGACTTCGTCCACGCCGCCGAGCTTCACCCGTTCAACCAGTTCCTCTGCCCGAATATCTCCCGGGCCGATGCCGTCGAGGGGAGAGAGGGTGCCCAGCAGAACGTGATAGAGACCGCGGTAGCCAGCGGCCCGTTCAATCGCGTAGGTCGTGCTGGGTTCTTCCACGACGAGGATTTTGGTCCGGTCTCGCTTGGGATCGAGGCAGAATTCGCACAAATCGCCTTCGGCGATATTGCGGCATTGCCGGCAGAATGCCAGCCCGTCCTTGACCGCGCGAATGGCATCAGCCAACCGGAGCGCGTCCTCACGTTCTGCCTTGAGCAAGTGAAAGGCCAGCCGTTGTGCGCTCTTCTGTCCCACGCCGGGAAGGCGAACCAATTCTTTCACGAGCCGGGCGAGTAACCCACGTTGATCGATTGACATAGTTGAATCGGTGGTATTCCGTTGAGACGATATCGAGCGTAATCCGGCGCGTTAAAACAGCCCCGGCATCTTCATCCCGCCCGTCAGGGCCTTCATATCCTGCTCCATCAAGTCCTTCGCCTTCCGGAGCGCGTCGTTAGACGCGGCCAGCACGAGGTCCTGGAGGATTTCCACGTCGCCGCTTTTACCGACTTCGGGATCGATGACGACACTCACAATTTGCATGGCGCCATTGGCCGTCACGGTGACGCTGCCGCCGCCGGCCGTGCCGGTGGCGATCTTGGTCGCGGCCTGCTCCTGGATCTTGGCCATCTGATCCTGCATCGCTTTCGCTTGCTTCAAAATGTTCGACATATCACCAAAGGGATTTTTCATTCGCCGGTCTCCTTCTGTGTCACGGTGCGTACTGCCGCGAGATCCGCACCGAAAATGTCCAGGGCCTGTTTTGCGACCGGAGTCGCTCGTGCCCGCTCAAACAATACCATGCGCTGTTCCTGTTCTTTGGTCGCCCGCACCTGGGCCATCGTGAGTCCCGGAGGATCCGATGCGGACAGCTCGATCAGGCGGATGCGAACCGGCTGTCCGACCTGTCGCTCGCAGAGCGACGACAAGGCACGGAGATTATCTTCCTTTTCCATCATGGAGCGGGCCAGCGTCGCCTGCTTTCCGAATCCAATGGTGACCTGTCCTCCGTCGAGCGAGACAAACCGGCCGGCTTCCAAAAACGGAGCGAAATTAGGAAACGAGGC
>CAYHNM010000059.1:0-2910 GCA_964357985.1 uncultured Nitrospira sp.
TTGGCTTTGCGCGGAGCCTCCCCTTTGGCCGGCTCCGGCACCATCACGGCCGCCAACCGCCGTTGGAGAAACGCCTCGGCGAAGGCTTTGGTTCGACCAATGCCGGTCTTGACCGTTTTCCATCCGTCCGCATGCAAGGCATCGATAGCTGTTCCGAACGCCTGCTCGCCCGCCGGCACAACCAGGACATACCCGGTGGGAAACTTGTGCAGCTTCAACCATGCCCGCGAGGACTCGCTGGCCTGAAAACGATCGCCGCCGAAGGAGGCCGACGACACGACATACATCACGCGATAATAAAACCGCGTCAGCTTCCCAAGCTCATCGGCGGCGTCGGGCATCGGCGTCCCTTCCGGCTCGGGCTTGCTGCGCGCATCCGATACGGCCTTCTTCGCCTGCGGCGCGGCCATGAGCGCGGCCAGCTCCACGGCCACGATCGGATTCCGCCGCTCCCAGATCGCCAGATGCCCCAGGCCTTCGGTCGGCGCCACACGGGGACTCTCCGCGACCCGCACCTGTACCGGAATCACACCCTGCGATTTCGGGATGAAGGGCAACCGCGCCGTCCCGTCTTCACCGGTCACCGCGGTCGCCACGACTTTTCCATAGACGAGCAACTCAAGCGGCTCGCCTCCCAGCCCCGCAGGGGCCGCCGGCCCACGCGACATCAGCCGCGCCTCGACCATCACCGTTTGATTAGGTGACGACAAACTATCGGTAACCAGGAGCGTTGCCGGAGCGGTTCCTGCCGCACTTGCAGTACCAAGAGGACAGAGGACGATGGCAAGGGAGAAGAGACAGGCGGTGCGGAACATGTGGCGCATGACCTCACGCACAGGCGTTACGCGCGCAAGGCGGTCAAGACCTCGTCGACGTGGCCATCGACTTTGACCTTCCGAAAGATGGCTTTCAGCTTGGCCTCGGCATCGATGACGAACGTACTCCGTTCGATACCCATATATTTTCGGCCGTACATGCTCTTTTCTTTGTACACGTCGTACGCCGTCGCCACCGCCTTCTCGATGTCGCTCAGCAGCGTAAACGGCAGGGCATACTTGGCGATAAATTTCTGGTGGGATGCCTGGCCGTCGAAACTCACCCCGATCACGACCGCGCCCGCCTTTTTGATCGACGCCATCGCATCGCGAAACCCGCAGGACTCTTTGGTGCACCCCGACGTGTCGTCCTTCGGATAAAAATACAGGACCACCTGCTTGTCCTTCAGGCTTTTCAACGTGACCGTTTTCCCATTCTGATCCGGCAACGAGAATTCCGGCGCCTTCATCCCGACTGCAAGTTCCTTGGCCATGCGCATGATCCTTTTTCAGTATAGACTATCGCGGTCCGCTGCCGATTCCCGGCCGCGAGGTTCCGTATGGATGCTCTTTTGAATTTTTGGGCACGGCAGGATTCCCATAAGGGGACAATGCCGGAGAGTCCCAGATCGTCTTGTCCCCTGGCGCCAGATTGGCCGCCTCGAGAAAGTGCTGCCGGGCGGTTTCGGTATCGCCGAGGGCATTGAGCGCCAGCGCAAAGTTGTAGTGGGCTTGGCCAGACAGCGGCGCGACCGTCACGGCCTGCTCGAAGTATTTCTTGGCTTCCTCGAACTGTTTCGCCTGATACGCCTGGGTGCCTTGCTCCGTCGCGGTAATCGCTTGCGGCTTCACGCCGCCATCCACGAGCGCCAGCGGCGCGAGGACGCGCGGCTTCGGCTTCGATGAACAGGCCCCCATTCCCACCAGCGCGAACACCACACAGAAGGTCGTCAGAAGTTTCACGGTGCCTCCCTGCATGCCACTAGCCCTTTCCATGCTTCCGCATTTCTTCCTCGAAGGTCTTCCGGTAGAGCACGTCCCACTCGGAACTCCCCTCGACGATGCCGCGAGAATAGGAGGCCAGTTTCGCGCGCACTTTCCGGTCGACTCCCTCTTCCTGCGCCAGCTCGACCGCGAGCACCCGCTTGATGTCTTTCAACATGCGGGCATCATCGCCCTTCTGGCTGACCAGCGGGCTCTTCTTCACCGCTTGAAGAATGACGTGGGAAAGATGGCTGACTTTATCTTCGCTCAACATATAAAATCCGTCGTTCGTTGCTCGTATCTCGTCGCCCGTAGACGCTTCACGTTTCACGCCCCTAAAGAATGATGCCCCGCTCACGCACCAGCTTCGTTTTGATCATGGTGAACATGCGCTGATAATCGACCTGCCCCTGCTCGATTTGCTTTTCATACGCCTTGAGCATTTGCCGGACCTCTGCATTCAGCACATCTTCGATCGACAACTCCGTGGTGATGACCTGCTCCAATGATTCGACGAACGCCTTGCGATCGCCCGTGATGTCGAGCTGGCCATCCTGCTGGAGATGCGCGACCACCGACTCGGCCATGTGGTGAACCCGATCTTTTGATATGCGCATAGGCTAGACTCGCTCGACGCGGATGGTGGTCGCCTCCATGACCCGGCGGAACTGCGTCGCATCGCCCACAATTTTCCCGATCACATTGACCCGATCCGCCGGCACCGGATCCGGCCCCATGCTCATCGGCGTCCGGCCGAAGAAAATCGCCAGGACCTGACCTGCGCCCCAGTACGCCACATCGCCGACTTTTACTTGATTGGTCGCGGTCTCCCGATAATCTTTGACCCCGGCCAGCTTGAAGTAAAACTCTTCGCCCCAGGTGTTGATCGGCGCATCGACCGGCAATGCGGCATACACCTCCCCGGCGGTCTTCGACCCCTTCAGTTCGGCTTCAAGTTGTACCCCGCCCACGGTGATGCGAATGCGCTTGGCTGGATCTGTCATAGTGTATGTACTGTGTTGGTATGGATAATCGTGTTGATTGCGGCCTGCAAATTTGACGTCGAACTCTAACCGGTCTCCTGGGTGAAATCAAGGCAGCGGAGTAGCCC
>CAYHNM010000059.1:3010-7563 GCA_964357985.1 uncultured Nitrospira sp.
CAGCGGAGTAGCCCAGGCTTTCGCGCTCCTGCTAGAATACCGCCGCATGTTACCCTCAACCTTTGTGATCCTCCCGGGCATCGGACCTGTGACTGAACGGCGCCTCTGGCAAGAAGGCCTGCTTACGTGGAACGATTTCTTGAGCCAGCCGGGGATTCCCGGAATCTCGGCCCACCGCAAGCAATGGTACGACCAGGAACTCGTCCAGGCTCAATCTGCATTCGACTCCGGTCGGCTCGACTATTTCACCACACGATTGCCCAGCCGTGATCATTGGCGCTTCTTCGAACTTTGCGAGCCCCATACACTGTATTTGGACATCGAAACCACCGGAACCTCCCCGCATGACGGCGAGGTGACCGTCGTCGGATTACACCGGCGAGGTGAAACTGTCTGCCTGGTCCGTGGAGAAACGCTGACGACGGAACGGCTCCAGGCGGAATTGGATGCCTGCACGCTCCTCGTCACGTTTTTCGGAACGAGTTTTGATGTGCCGTACCTGCGCGCCAAATTCCCCGAACTCAGATTCTCCATGCCGCATTTCGATCTCTGCTTCGCCGCGCGGAGATTGGGACTGCGCGGCGGACTCAAACAGATCGAACGGGAGCTTGGGATCGAACGGGATTCGGCCCTGCACGGTCTAGATGGATGGGATGCCGTGCGGCTCTGGATGCAATGGCGCGCGGGCGATGCGGCAGCACGAAGCCTGTTACTCGCCTACAACACGGCCGACACCGCCAACCTCGCGCCGCTGGCGAAACATGTGTTCGAGGACATTCTCATTCGCTTCGGCCCGGCATCCGTAGGAGCCTTGATGCCCCCACAGCCTGAAAAACGGGACGGTCACGCATGACTGCATGGGTGGGAGTCGGACGGAGCGATATCGGTCTCGTCCGCACGATGAATCAAGACGCTTTTGTCACGATGGACCATCTCGGGTTCTGGGCCCTGGCCGACGGAATGGGCGGCCATGCCGGCGGAGAAATCGCCGCCCAATCCGCCATCGCCACCGCCGCCGCACGAGCCGAGCTCTTTGCAGATCCGCTCCGCAACGGTCAATGCACGCCGCAGGATTTCCTGCAGGATGTGATGACGCACGCTCACGACGCCGTCCTCGGGCGCGCCCGGTTGGAACCTCGCCTTGCCCGGATGGGGACGACGCTGGTCACGCTCCTGATGACCTCCGGTGCCATACCGACCGCGCACCTTGCCCATGTGGGCGACAGCCGCGGCTACCTGTTTCGAGACGGCCGTCTCGCACCATCGACCCGCGACCATACGTTGATCGAAACCTATCTCGCCCGCGGAATCGTGACTCCGGCATCGGCCAAGACCCATCCTGAACGGCACGTGCTCACCAAAGCGATCGGGATTGCCCACTCCGCGGAACCGGATCTCACCACTCTACCGCTCGCACCGTCCGACATCCTGCTGCTCTGCTCGGACGGGCTTACGAAGATGTTGGAAGATGCCGACATCGCCGATATCATGACGCGCGCGCAAGGCGACCCTACTCGTATCTGCGATCGCTTGCTCGACACAGCCCTCGCGCGCGGCGGTGAAGACAATGTAACCGTCATTGTGATCGCACACCGCTAAGCTCTTTCCGTCCTCACATCGTTGACAAGGCCTCTCAGGCCATGTAGCCTGACCTACCATTCAGCAAAGACGTTCCCCAGCTTCCACTTACCTACGCTGAGTAAATTAAGGATTCTGTGATGCCCGACTTCTCTCGGATCGCTTTCTTCGTCTTGTCAGGATGTCTTCTCCTCACCGCTTCTCCCGGATTGGCTCACGATAGCGCGGGCCCGGAATCGGTGATCCGCGCTTTGGTCGACGCCAATGCGGCACGAGACCTCGACGGCATGTCCCGGCTGATGGCGCACGATGACGATGCGACAGGCTATACCATCGGCGGACGGAAATACGTGGGCTGGCCGGAGCTGGAACGGGACATTCGCGACGAATTCGCCTTTGTGGGAAAGCTGGAAATGCCTATCACGGGCCTGACAGTATGGACCAAGGGCGACCTGGCCTGGTTTGCGATGGAGCTGGACTATATCCGCTACGTCAACGAAGGCGGGCAGCTCCACCATACGGTGATCCCTTTGCGGGAAAGCGGCGTCCTCGAAAAGCGCCAGGGTCAATGGCTCCTGGTCTCATGGCATGAATCGCTCCGGGCAGCCAACTGGCCCGCTGTGGCTCACACGCAGCCTGCGGCCCCAGCTCCACAGCTGGTTGCCGACCCAGGAATTCTTCGTACTCCCGTGGCAGACCTCAGCGGTGAGTGGGAAATTCTCGAAGTCGAGGACGATAAACGCTACAAAGCCACGCTGGATAAGTCCGGCAATGGCCCCTACACCCAGCACGGCGGGCACTTCACCACGACCAAGTTTGCTGACCGTCTCTGGCAAGGGACCTGGCAGCAACCGGGTAATGACCGCGAAGGGGCATTCGAACTCTTGCTGTCGGAGGATGGCACGCAGGCGAAAGGGGTCTGGTGGTACTCCCGAGTCGGCACGCATAAGAATATTCCTCCGCGGGAACATGGCGGCTCGTATCAATGGAAACGGCTCACGCGCCCTCTTCACACCAATGAATGATTCATCCGCACCGTGCATTCCCTCTTCTCTGCATACCTGCGCACAGACGTTTCCGATCGCTTCACCACCTCTGGGAGACTTTATGTATTGGATGCTTGTTCTTGTGATCACTGTGCTCATGGGCGCTCCCGCATTTGCCGACGGCGGCCATGATCACCATGCCGTGCCGACACTGAAGAATCAGACCACGACCACCGTCACGATTAAGGATGACACCGTCACCTTGACCTTCGGCCCCATCGATCTCCCCACCAGCCATGACGGAGATCTAGCAGCCTCGCTGCCCAAGCATAACTTCCAGCTCCCTGAAGATATGTATATGGTGGGGTATAAATCAGCGGTCTTTACCAAAGAGGGGAAGGAACTCCCCAGAAATTATCTTCACCATATCTTGATGATGAACAACACCAAACCCAGCGTGTCCTGCCCTGGCGAGCCGTTGTTCTTCGCGGGCGCCGGGCTGGAAATGACCGAGGCGCGCTTTCCGGATGGGTATGGGGTCAAGCTGGCGAAAGGGGATCACCTCATGTCTGTCGTCGCCTTCTATCATAAGGTCCCGCCGACGAAAAACGTGATGGCATCCTTCACCATGTATATGGCGCCGAAGTCAAAGCCGGTAAAGGAAATGGATGTCTATCAGGTGGGCGTCAACATCGTGTGCTACAGCAAGTTCGGCTCACGGGGCGCGGATCAAACGGATGAAGGCATTGAAATCCGACCAGGAGTCCAGGTCCATACGGCGCCGCTGAAATTCTCCATGGATGGATGCGTCAAATTCGCCTATCCGCACGGTCACGATGAACTGCTGATGATCGCGCTCGAAGACAAGGCGAACAAGCGCACGCTGCTCCGGACCGTACCGGATGTGGACCTTGATGGAACCTTCCGGGAATTCCAACCCCATCAGGTGTATAAGGACAGCCAAGGATTTTCCGTCATGCAATCGGGCGAGTACGATATGGTGATGGTCCATCATCACCCGCTGCAGAAAACCGAATTCCAACATGGCATGGGAAACTATCTCCTCTATATGACTCCGGGCGCTTGCCGCACCACCCATACGGCCCAGGCCAATCCGTAAGCGCGCTTCTCCCTCTCTCATGATGCCTGCCGGTCTCCGTCCTGTGACGTGAGACCGGCAGCGTTTCTTTTTTTGCTTCGCACGCAAGACCACGTCCAAAATTGTTCGTTCACAAAAGTGCGCCGTCGGTCACCCCCCTACGAAAGAACCGCGCGTTCGTGTCGATTGAGGCTGTGATTGAGACGCCGCGATATGGTATTCAAGACGGTAAACCAGCGCGGGATGCCGCTTTGGAGTCTCTGCTCTAGGGGACAGAGCGCGCGTCACCGCACGCAGAGGATTTTGTACACCTATCCCTCTGGGACTGGGCCGACTCGGCGTCCCCAGCAACACGGAAGTGGTCCATGCCGCAGAGTGAGCCCGTCACCATCCTGGTCGTCAATGAGCAGGCGGACGAAATCAAGCTTGTCACGCTGAGCCTCCGAGGCTTTTTCCCCGATTGCCGGGTTGAATCGGTCTATTCCTCCGAAGAAGCCCTCCGGTGGGTGAGCCGTGCTGAGTGGGACCTGATTCTGATCGATGAGCGACTCGGGCTCCAGAGTCGTCCGTCGTTGGTAGCTACCCTCAGGGAGCGCCTCCCGACCACCGCGATCGTGCTTCAGACCGACCGGAGCGATTCGACCGCCGCCGTCACGGCGCTGCAAGCCGGCGCCAATTTTCTCCTCTTCAAAAAGTCACCCGCGTTCCTGACCGAATTGGTGCTCTACACCAAGGGCGCCATCGAACAACGCCATCTCCGCGCCACCTTCGCGCACACGCATGATCGGCATACTCGTCTGCTGGAAACGCTCACGGATGTGTTCTACGAAGTTGACACAGAAGGACGGTTTGTCTTCATTAGCCCCGGGATCACCGCGCTACTGGGCTAC
>CAYHNM010000060.1:0-5809 GCA_964357985.1 uncultured Nitrospira sp.
GAGGCCACCATGTCGGCCAAGCGTCCAGGCTCTTCCAGATTTTCGATGACGACCATGACGTCGGGAATCAGGACTTTGCCCAGGCTGACGATCCGTTCGATCTGCTCCTTGACCGTCCGCATGACGGCCTCGGACTCCAGCGTCGTGGCAGTGATCTTGGTGTCGGGCATCTTGTCGATGCGCACGGAGTAGTAGGGGTCGGATTGAATATAATTCGTGACCTTGGCTTTGGCGATGCCTTGCACGAGAATCTTGATCCGCTCATCGGGCAGCTTGAGCATGCGCATGATGATGCCGACGGTGCCGATCGCGTGAATGTCGTCGGGTGTCGGATTCTCGACATCGAGCGCCTTCTGGGTGGCCAGAAAGATCATGCGATTGCCGGCCAGGGCCGCTTCGATGGCCTTGATGGACATTTCGCGTCCGACAAACAACGGCAAGACCATATAGGGGAAGACGACAATATCGCGAACGGGCAGGAGCGGCAGCTGGTCCGGGACTTCTACGTTTTGCGGGGGCTGAAGGTCTTGTTCAATCGAGTCAGTCATGGAGCATCTGCCCTTTTCTGCGTTGGTGTCCCAAGCGAGCGGTGATCCACCCGGCATTGCGGCGGTTGTGGCCCTGCGATCAGGTACGACGAGTGCCCGTGGCCGGACGCATTCTGTTTGAGAGGTATTCGTGAAAGTCAGGCCCGAGGGAGGGGCTCTTGAGCGCAAACTCTACCGTTGCAATTAAGAAACCCAGCTTGTCGCCCGCATCGTGGCGGTGGCCTACCACTTCGTGGGCATACATGGGCATTTTTTTTGCCAGTTCTTTCAAGGCATCGGTCAATTGGATCTCTCCGTTTTTCCCCGGGCGTGTCTTTCGTAGGATCGGGAAAATTTCCGGCGGGAGGATATAGCGTCCAATGACGGCGAGATTGGACGGCGCCTCAGCCGGTGACGGTTTCTCCACCAGGTCGTCCACGCGATGCAGGCCTTTCCCAAGCTTCGTCGGCGTAACAATCCCGTAGCGGCCCACATCTTGTTTCGGGACTTCCTGTACACCCAGAACGGCCCCATGGCGTTTCTTATACACGTGGATGAGTTGTGCGAGTGCCGGGACCTGGGCGTCGATGATTTCATCTCCGAGGATGACTGCGAAAGGTTCATCGCCGATCAGATGCTGCGCGCAGAGAACGGCATGGCCCAATCCCAAGGCTTCCGACTGGCGGACATAGCAAAAATTTGCGAGGTTCGAAATTTGGCGGATCTGGTTGAGCATCTGGGACTTGCCGGTCCCTTTGAGATTTTCTTCCAGCTCGACGGAGCGGTCGAAGTGGTCTTCGATGGCGCGTTTGCCTCGGCCCGTGATGACGATGATGTCTTCGATGCCTGAGGCGACGGCTTCTTCAACCGTGTATTGAATCAACGGTTTGTCGACCAGCGGCAGCATTTCTTTCGGGGAAGCTTTCGTGGCGGGAAGGAAGCGAGTGCCGAGGCCTGCCGCAGGGATGATGGCTTTTCGTACGGTGTGCGATGACATCGGTGGGATAGTATGTGATGGGTGAAGTGAAGTCAAGAAATGGGCAATCTTTCTCGGCCGATTCACGCGGCTGTTGGGGTGCCGCCATACTCCTTTACATCATTGAAAGGGCTCAATATAATCCGAGAGTTTTGCGCCATAGGTCGCATCTGCCTTCACTGCACAGCGTGTAGGGAGTTTTCTCTTACCGAGAGGAGCGCCGCGCAGGTGGTTCCTCAGAATAGGATCGGCCGAGTGACATGACTTCGGCTCAGGCCTTGTGGGAGTTTCGGATACGGTCTCAGGACATCGTGGCCGTCTACACTATTACGGTAGGGGGATCGGGGTTTGTGTTGTTGAGCGGGTATAGCAAGGTTCAATGGTGTGTCGTGATGCTGGCGCTCATCCTCTCTTGCCTGGTGATGGGGGATGCGGTCGCTCAGATTACCGGCATCAAGGTCAAGACCATCGAGATTCGTGGGAATAAACGGATCGAGCTGCCTGCGATCGCCGGACGTCTGACCCTCAAGGTCGGTGATCCGTACACGCCGGAAACGGTCCGTGGGCAAGTCAAAATTCTGTACGATACGGGGTTTTTCGAGGATGTGCAGGTCGAGACCGAAGCGGGCGATGGAGGCACGGCGGTGGCGTTTGTCGTGCGGGAGAAGCCCTTCATTACCGAGATCGTCTACGACGGAAATGAAAATCTGAGCGACGATAAGCTCAAAGAAAAGACCACGATCAAGAGTCAATCCTTTCTGGATCAGCAGCAAGCCAAGGAGAGCGCTGAGAAGATTCGCCTTGCCTACCAGGAAGACGGCTATTACACCGCGCAGGTGATCCCGGTGGTGCAGACATTGGACGAAGACCGTAAGCGCCTGACCTTCTTTGTGAAGGAAGGGGACAAAGCTCGGGTCAAGGCCGTTGTCTTTGAAGGCATGCGCGCGGCGACGAAGGAGGAAGCGTTCAAGGTCACGGCCACGCGCGAGTGGATTCCCTGGTACGGGCTCTTCACGCAATTGAAGTTGCCTTCGTTCTTATCGGACGCCGGTATTCTGAAACATGATGAGTTGGCGAACGACGTCGAGCGGGTGAAGGAAATCCTGCTGAACAAAGGCTACCTGAATGTGCAGGTCGGATTGCCCACGGTAGAACTGACGGAAGACAAGAAGTGGTTCATTATCACCTACAGCGTGTCGGAGGGAGAACCGTTTACCGTCGCGGAAGTCGGCTTTCGAGGATACACCGTCTTCGAGGACGCGGAGCTTCGTGAGAAGCTGAAAATCAAGGACGGCGAGATCTTTCAACGGGCCAAAATTCGCGACGAAATCACCCGCCTCACGGACATGTACGGCAGCAAGGGCTATGCCTTTGCCGATGTCGTGCCGAACGTGAATCCGAACAATGAAGAGCGCACCGCCAGCATCATTCTCAGCATCAAGGAAGGCGAGATGATGCGGATCCGGCAGATTAATATCAACGGGAACGACAAGACCCGCGATAACGTCATTCGCCGGGAAATTCGTGTCGACGAGCAGGATGTCATCGACACACCCTCGCTGAAGCGGAGCTTCCAGCGTCTCAATAACCTGAATTTTTTCGAGACGGTTGAAATCCTTCCGGCGCAAGTCGAGGCCGACAAGGTCGATCTGAATGTGCGGGTCAAGGAAAAGCCCACCGGCCAGTTCAGTATCGGCGGTGGATTCAGCACGCTGGACAAGCTCGTGGCCATTGCAGATATTACCGAAGGCAATCTCGGGGGTAACGGCTACATGGGCCGTATCCGCGGCCAGCTCGGTCAACAGCGGTCGTTGGGATTGATCACGTTTCGAAATCCCTATCTGAATGACGGGTTGACGTCGGTTCAGCTCGATGTGTATCGCAGTATGACAAACTATATTTCCTATTTTGAAGAAAAGTCCGGCGCCAGCGTCACGTTCGGCCGGTGGTTGTCCGAGTATGTGACCGGAAGCATCAGCCTCGTCGCCGAACAGTTGAACTTCTCTGATCCCCAGGAAGGGCTCTGTCCGGACTTGTTGCCGCTCATTTGCCGGCAGCTCGGCAACCAGACGACGACCGGATTCCGGACGACGATGTTTCGGGATACCCGAGACTACTATCTCGATCCTCGGACCGGCTGGCGGGTCGGCGGCGGCGTCGACTACGGCACGCCGTTTCTGGGTGGCTCCAATAATTTTGTGAAGTACACGCTTGATGTGAGCAAATATACGCCCCTGCCGTTCGATACGCGATTCGCGGTGCGGGCGCGTTTCGGAGCCATTGAAAGCATAGGCGATAAGCCGATCCCGCTGACTGAGCGCTTTTTCGTCGGCGGTATCAATACCATGCGCGGGTTTGTCTTCGGACAGGCCGGTCCCGTAGTTCCGAATATCTATTCGATCGTCGGCGCGGCAAAAGAGTTGATCTTCAATTTTGACTATATTTTCACGGTTTCAGCCGACGCGAAACTGAACGCGGTCTTGTTTTTTGACTATGGAAAAGGATTCGACGATAACGAACAGCTCTCGTTGAACCTGAGAAAAGCTGCCGGTATTGAAGGCCGCTGGATCTCTCCGTTCGGACCGTTGCGTGTCGCCTATGGGCTCAATCTTGCGCCGAGGCAGGGGGAGCGGCAGGGCGTGTTCGAATTCACGATCGGGTCACTATTCTAATGAGTGACGGAAGGGGCGGTGTGACAAGAATGGTCGCGATGAGGAATCAGTGGGGGAATACCTGTGCGGCGCTTCTCATCGTCGTATTCCTTGCCGTGAGTGGATGTGCGGGAGCGGGCGCTGGTGCCAAAATCGAGGGGAAGATCGGAGTATTAGATCCCGCAAAAATTCTGTCCGATACCAATGCGGGGAAAAAAGCGAAAGATAATCTGACGGCCTTTTCGAAAAATCGACAGACGCTCATCGAGCTCGATGAAAAAGAATTGCGCCGGTTGGAAGAGGACTTTGTCAAACAGGCCAGTGTCCTCAGTCCCACGGCCAAACGTGATCGGGAAGAAGCGTTCCGCCGGCGCATGCAGGAGTATCAGCAAAAGGTGACGGAGCTGAATCGGGAAGTGCAGGAGAAGCAAAAAGATGTGATGGACGGGTTCCGCGACAAGATCGAGGCGGTGGCCGGCAAGGTCGCGAAGCGGCTGGGCCTTCAACTCGTCGTGGACAGCAGCAAGGGCGGGGTGACGCTCTACCGCGAGGATACCCTCGACATTTCCAATCAGGTGATTGAAGAGTTCAATCGGGACTATCCCTAGCAGGAGGAGAGAGATTATATGAAACGACAGCGCGTAATCGGGATGTTTGGGATGCTGGCGGCGAGCCTGTGGTGTGCCTATGCGGCCGTTGCGGCGGAGGCGTTTAAGGTCGGAGTGATGGATCAGCAGGCGGTAATGGAGCAATCCAAATCCGGCAAGCGGGCGCTGGAGGAGATGAAGAGCTATTCGCTGACCCGGCAGAAAATCGTCAATGCCGATGATCAGGAATTGAAGGAAATGGAGGCGTCCCTCCAGGATCCGAACAACAAGTTGAGTGAGCCGGCGAAGCAGGAAAAACAGGAGCAATTCCGGACGAAGCTGGAAGCCTATCAACGCCGGCTCGCAGACTTTAATCGGGAAGTGCAGCAGAAGCAGCGCGAGATGGTGGCGGAGTATGCCAAAAAGATTGCGGCGGCCGCACAAGCGGTGGCGCAGAAGGAGGGCTACCAGGCTATTCTCGACAAGGGGAGCGAAGTCATGATCCGCATCGTCTTGTACCATCAGCCCGGATTGGACGTGACGGATCGTGTCGTGAAGGAGTTCGATAGTCAGAATAAGTAGTAGCGGTGGTGTGGTGGCGTGACGGGGAACAGAGGAGGCAACGGCCATGGCAGTGATGGAGCAGGCAGAGATTCAAGCATTACTCCCGCACCGGTATCCGTTCCTGTTGGTTGATCGGGTGCTGGAGTTGGATCCCGACCGGCGAATTGTGGCGATTAAGAACGTGACGATCAACGAGCCCTTTTTTCAGGGCCATTTCCCAGGGCGGCCGGTGATGCCGGGAGTGCTCATCCTGGAAGCGATGGCGCAGGTCGGCGGCGTGTTGGCCTTTAAGTCTGTGCAGGTCACCGGTCGACCGGTCGTCTATCTGACCGGCATCGATAGCGCAAAGTTCCGGAAACCGGTAGTGCCGGGGGATCGTCTGCGGTTTGAGGTGGATGTGGTCAAGAAGCGGGCGCCCTTCTGGAAGATGCAGGCCAAGGCCTATGTCGATGACGATGTGGTGTGTGAAGCGGAAGTGACGGCCATGGTGACGGAAGAGAAGAC
>CAYHNM010000060.1:5909-7519 GCA_964357985.1 uncultured Nitrospira sp.
ATGACGATGTGGTGTGTGAAGCGGAAGTGACGGCCATGGTGACGGAAGAGAAGACCGAGGCCCGTCAATAGTCATCCGTCATGCGTCAACCGGGAGAGAGCGTAGAGCTGAGCTATGACTTTTCTCAAGCGATTGACGAATGTCCGTTGACGATTGACGTTTCCCATTGGAGGTTCAGCGTGCAGATTCATGCGACAGCAATAGTTCATCCGGGCGCGAAATTGGCGGACGATGTGGCCGTCGGACCGTTTTGTCTGATCGGCGAGCATGTCTCGATCGGGAGGGGAACCAAGTTGCTCTCCCACGTGACGGTCGATGGGTGGACCGAGATCGGCGAGCGGAACGAGCTGCATCCCTTCTCGTCCATCGGCGGCCCGCCCCAGCACTTAGGCTATAAAGGTGAACCGACCAAGGTGGTCATCGGCGACGACAACATCCTGCGGGAATATGTCACGGTCAATCGGGCCACGGTTCAAGGCGGGGGGCTCACCTCCGTCGGCAATAAAAATTTTCTGATGGCCTATGTGCATGTCGCCCACGATTGCCGCTTAGGGAATCACCTGATCCTGGCAAATGCCGCCAGTTTGGCCGGGCACATTACGATCGGCGATCATGCCATTATCGGCGGGCTGACGGGCGTGCATCAGTACGTGCGCATCGGGGCCTATGCCATGGTAGGAGGGTGTTGCGGCGTCGTCCAGGATGTGCCGCCGTTTACGCGGGCAGCCGGCGGGTATCGGTCGAAACTCTATGGATTGAACTCGATCGGATTGCGCCGCCACGGATTTTCCGGTGAGCGGATCTCGGTGTTGAAGAAGGCCTACGATCTGCTGTTCCGCGAGGGCCATCGATCCGCCGAAGCGATCAAGCTGGCCAGGGCGGAGTTCAACGATCAGGCGGATGTGGCCCAGATCCTGACCTTCATGGAAGCCACCAAGCGTGGAATTTCCCGTTCGATCGGGAAGGACCAGGGCGATGAGGATGAACCCGCGTGACCGCCTCAATGCCCACCGAAGACAAACGTATCGGACTGATCGCCGGGAACGGACGCTTTCCGATTATCTTTGCCGACAATGCCAAGAAATTGGGCTACTTTGTGTCGGCCGTCGCCCATGTGGGAGAGGCGGAGCCTGAACTCGAGCAGCATGTCGATAGCATCCACTGGGTGAAGATCGGGCAGCTCAACAAGCTGATCAATGCCTTCAAGAGCGACAACGTGAAGCGCGTGGTCATGCTGGGCGGCGTCAAGAAGACGCATGTCTTTACAACGGTGCGGCCGGACTTGCGGGCGCTGGCCTTGTTCGCACGGGTCGCGCTCTGGCGGGACGACGACATTCTTCGTGAAATTGCCGCGGAGATTGAGCGGGAAGGGATTACGATTTGCGAGTCCACTTTTGGTCTTGAAGGTATTCTTGTCGAAGAAGGGACGCTCGCCTCTCGTGAACCGTCCAAAAAAGAGTGGGACGATATTCGATACGGCTGGGAGATGGCCTATGAAATCGGGCGTCTCGACATCGGACAATGTGTCGTGATCAAAGACCGAGTCGTGGTGGCGGTCGAAGCGGTCGAAGGGACCGATGGCGCGATCAAACGGGGCGGCGAATTGGCGA
>CAYHNM010000061.1:0-1471 GCA_964357985.1 uncultured Nitrospira sp.
CGGAGATTGCGATACATCGCGAGCGCCCACAGAGGGAAATACTGACAGTACCAGTGGTAGCGAAGATAGAACACGCGCGGGAATCCCGTGCCGGTGTGCATGACTTCTTCCCAGGAGCCATCCTTGAGCTGATGCCTCAGGAGATACTGCACGCCACGGGCGATGCTCAACGATTCCGTCACACCGGCAGACATCAACGCCATCAAGGCCCAGGCTGTTTGCGAAGGCGTGCTCTGGCCTTTGCCGCTATGCGCTTCCTCCGTATAGGAGAGGCACGCCTCACCCCATCCACCATCGGGATTCTGCTTGGACTCAAGCCAGGACACGGCCCGGCGAATGTACGGAGACGAAACGTCTTCTCCGATCGCCCGGAGGCCGGCAAGCACCGACCAGGTGCCGTAAATGTAATTCACGCCCCAGCGGCCATACCAACTCCCGTCCGTCTCCTGTTGCTTCTTGAGAAACGCCAGCGCCGGCTGCGCCGCCGGATGGGAACGGTCATAGCCTAAGGCGCCCAGCATTTCTAAACACCGCCCGGCCAGATCCGCCGTGCTCGGATCCAATAGCGCCTTATGGTCTGCGAACGGGATGTAGTTAAAGACCACCCGATTATTGTCCTTGTCGTAGGCGCCCCATCCGCCGTCGGAACTCTGCATGGCCAGGACCCATTGCATCCCGCGACGAATAGATTCCCGCAGGTCGGCCGGTTCCGGCATTTTGAGCTTCGCCAGCGCCATCAATACGACGGCCGAGTCGTCCACATCGGGATACAGCTCATTTTCAAATTGGAAATACCACCCGCCCGGTTCTGCCTGCGGAGAAGAAATCGTCCAGTCGCCGACCGTTTTCGTCTGCCGGGACATGAGATAGGCCCCCGCCTTCACCAGCGCCGGATGGTCCTGCGGCATGCCCGCTTCGATCAACGCGTTCATGAGCAAGGCCGTATCCCAAATCGGCGAGTGGCAGGGTTGCAGATGTAAGGTCGGTACACGCTGGCCATCCACCGTCGCAGTTTCGTGCACTTCCAGATCTTCAATTTCTCGAAGGGCTTTCTGCACCAGCGGATCATCCATCTCATAGCCCAGACACCGGAGCGCCAGCACAGAGTTGGCCATGGCCGGATAAATTGCGCCCAGTCCGCCGTTCCCCTTGAGGTGATCCAGCATCCACGTGGCCGCCTTGTGCATCGCCTTCTCACGCAACCACAGGAGCGGCATCCGGTCATAGAGCTTCAGCACCGCATCGAGCATGACGAAGAAATTATGCGGCGTGAACCAGGCTTGATCTTTATTGAAGGGCGGATACTTCCAATACGGCACCTGCCCGCGTGGAACGAGGTACAATTCTTCGATACCCTGCTCTCGCGGAATCCGGCACACCGGTTGATGCGCAAACACAATCAGCAACGGAATGAGCACGGCGCGGGACCAATAGGAAATCGCGTAGATGCTGAAATAAAACCGCTTCGGCA
>CAYHNM010000061.1:1571-7381 GCA_964357985.1 uncultured Nitrospira sp.
ACGGCGCGGGACCAATAGGAAATCGCGTAGATGCTGAAATAAAACCGCTTCGGCAGCAGCATGATCTCGACCGGCATGTGGGGCACGCCTTCCCAGTCATACTGATCGAACAACGCCAGTGCGATTTTCGTAAAGACATTCGCCTGAACGACTCCGCCCATGGTCATGATGCGCTCACGCGCACGCAGCAGGCAGGGGTCGGAAGCAGGGATTCCGCTGAGCTTCAGCGCGAAGTAGGCCTTCACTGAGGCGCTGATTTCTGCGGGTCCACCGTAATAGATCGGCCAGCCGCCATCGGGCAACTGCATGGTTCTTAAATACCGGACGGCTCGTTCTTCCTTGACCGGATCGACGCAATCGAGAAACCGCCGCAACATCAGATATTCCGACGTCAGCGTGGTATCGGCCTCGAGTTCAGCCACCCAGAACCCCTCGGCGGGATCCTGCTTGGACAAAAACCAGCTTTGACTGCGACGGATCGCATCGTCGATGGCGTCAGGCTGACTCACGGTATGAGCCGATGGCCGGCGTGACGAATCGGTCGCCGCCAAGGGAGCAGCTTTATCTGAGACGAGCCTGAGCGGAGGAGTTTGCGCATACTCGACGGCCGGATTGTATTTCCCGGGAATCGTCGCGAGCAAACTACTGGAAATCCGGTCAAACAGTGTGCGAAAGAGCTTCATGGAATCCTAGTGAACGCATGCAGATGGGAGAGAGACGTGGCGGCGTGGCCACTCGACCCTGGCGACATCGACCCATCACCGCGCGAGAGCCGCCCATCGGTGGGGGATATAACAGACACCCCTACGTGAGTCAAGCAACGAGAGGGGAAAGTCCTCTGCGATATCCGAGCCTTGCAGCTTGCCTCAGGCCGGCTGGAGATCACCCAACCGCACCGACACCAGCTTGGACACACCCGGCTGTTCCATCGTCACGCCGAACAGCGAATCGGCAATCGCCATGGTGCGTTTATTATGGGTAATGACGAGGAACTGCGCGTTCTTCGACATCTCCCGAAGCACGCTGGTGAAACGCCCGATATTTTCCTCATCGAGCGGGGCGTCGATTTCGTCGAGCAGACAAAACGGCGTCGGCCGGATCAAGAAACTGGCGAAGAGAAGCGCCATCGCCGTCAATGTTTTTTCGCCACCGGACAACATTGTGATGCTCTTCAACCGCTTCCCTGGAGGCTGCGCCACGATATCCACGCCCGGCTCTTGATTCCCTGATCCTTCTCCGTTTTCGCCGACCGGCTCATCGACCAACAACAGCTCCGCGCGCCCACCAGGGAAAAACTGGCCGAAGACTTCAGTGAACTTCTGCTGGAGTTCAGCGAAGGTGGTGACAAACATATCCTTCGTCGTCCTATTGATCCGCTGAATGATTTCCTTGAGAGAGTTGATCGACGCGGCAAGATCCTGCTCTTGTGTTGTCAGGAAGGTATACCGCTGATCCAGCTCCTGATGCTCGCTGATTGCCGCCAGATTGATGGGCCCCATGCGATCGAGCCGTTCGCGCAGCTTTTGCAGTTGTTCCTTCAGTTCCGCGTGAGGCGCCTGGGCCAATGGGTTAGGAGCTGCATCCGCAACGCCCTCGCCCCCGGCATCAGAGACAGACTCAGAACCGGGAGCCGCGCCGCCGGCGAGCGCCATCGGATCCAGCTGATACGTTCCCGACAAGGTGCTTTCGACTGCACTCAACTGCGTGCGCAGTTCAGCCCGCCGGACTTCCACCGCCATACGCGCGTCCCGCACCGCCGACATGTCGCGACGCACCACGTCCAAACTGGCCTCTAACGACTGTCCGACCGCCATCTCCTGAGCCTGCTGTTCTTGCGCGGCGATCAACTGGGCTTTGATCTTCGCCGCAGCCTCGCCGAATTCCTGGCACAGCATTTCCTGGCGGCTGCGTTCTTCCTGGCTCTGTTGAATGTCGCGGCCTAATCCCTCAAGGTGACTCTGCAGAGCCTGCCGACGTTGTTCGCTTTCGACTTGCTGCTGTCTGATACGAAGACGATTCGCCTGCTCATGCCCTTGCTTGGCACGCAGACCTTCTGACAGCAATCGCGCTTCCGTCACCCGCTCTTGAAACACCCGGCCTTCTTGATCGATGGCCGTCAGCCGCTCCCGCACGCGCCCCAAACTGGCCTCTTGCCCGGTCTTCTCACTGAGCCACTGCGCCAGCTGCGCTTGCGCCGAACGCGCCTCCTGCTCGAACCGCTGCCGGTCCACGATCCCTTTTTGTATCTCAGCGGCAATTCCGGCAAGACGCACGTCGAGATCCGCCATAAATTGCCGGAGGTTTTCTTCGTCTTTCCGTAAGGACAAATCCTGCATTTCCGTATCGCGCAACGACTCGGCCAACTGTCGAATCTGCAGACTCAAACTCTGACCGAGACCCTGCAATTCAAGGCGCCGCTGCTTGTCGGACTCGACCGCTGTCGTGAGCTCGCTCCGCTTGGTCTCCAGGCTGACCACCTCGCGTCGCCGCTCCAGCAATCCTTGCCCCGCATGGGCATGGCCGCCGCTGATGACGCCGGAGGCATCCATCACTTCGCCCCCCAAGGTGACCAAGATCGGGCCCTCAGCCCCGGCCCAGAGCTGTCGTTCCCACAATCGCACCGCATGATCCAACGACTCCACAATCACCACGCGATCGAACAGACAGTCTTTCGCCGCTGTGCGGGCCTCGTCCGCTTGAATCAAATCAACCGCTCTGCCCACCACACCGGCCTGATCGGCAAGCGCCTGCCACCAGGCTTGAGAGCCTGACCCGGCGCGCGCCCAACGCGGCTGTTGAGGAATAAACGTCCCGCGCCCCAGTTCTTTTTCCCGAAGAAAACTAATCGCGCGCTGCGCCACGGCCGGCTCATCGACGAACCACCCGTGCACACGCTCTCCTAACACCGCTTCGACCGCCCGGTCCATGCCGGGAGGGATCACGAGCCATTCGGCAATCGCATCGCGAACGCCCTCGCAGGATTTGAGCGCCGTGCCTTCATCCTGGCCTTCCCGCCCGTATCCCATTTCTTCGCGCACCACGCCTTGCAGCGCCTGCAACCGTGAATCGACGGCCGCCAATTCTTCCGATCGCTGAAGGATGACACGATCGAGCTCCTGCTGCTCAGCCGCTACGTTGGACGCCTCAGTTTGGACGCTCTCTTGCTGCGCGCGAATCGTGGCGACCATGCGCCCGGCCTCGCCATACTCCTGTCGCAGGGCCTCGTGGCGAGTCAATGCCGTCGATCGATGGCCTTCCAGCTCCTCTTGTTCCGCAACCAGCTTGGTCCCCCGCTCGGACACTTCGCCCATTCTGGCAATCAACTGCGTCACCGTCTGCTCGGTATTGGCCACCAGAACAGCCAGCTGCATAATGTCGAGACGCCCGCGCTCTTCTTCCGCAACGGCAGAGGCTCGCTGATGCAGGAGACGCTCCATATCTTCATCCAGCGCTGCGAAGGCCTGCTCGCGTGAAAGTAAATCCTCTTCCAGCGAAACCAGCGAGGCCTCGATGCTTTCCAGCGAGTGCGACAACTCCTCCTGGGCGTTCGCCAGCCCTTCCAACTCATGGGATTCTTGCTGTTGCTGCTGTTCGAACAATTGGCTTCGGTTCCGCTCGACCTCGGCCGCGGTCAGCGCCTGAGCCTGCTGGTGCTCGATCCGGCCTAATTCCTCGCGGATCTTGCCGGTCGACTCGCCGATTTCAATCGCCCGCAAACGGGACTGCTCCAAATCCGTCGCGAACCGCGCCTGCCCGGCGGCTTTTTCGGATTCTTGCTGATCGAGATTCAGCACCTCCGCTTCGACGTCCTTCAAACCCGCCCGTAGCGCAACGAACTCCCTGGTCAATAGTTCGATCTCAACGGCCCGCGCTTCCTGCTGCAACGTCTGATAGGTCCGCGCCTGCCGCGCCTGCCGCTCCAGCGAGTTCAGCTGCTTCTTCACTTCCGCGATGATGTCGCGCACGCGCAAGATATTCTGCTGGGTGGCGTCGAGCTTGCGAAGGGCTTCGGCCTTTTGCTTTTTATACCGGACGATCCCGGCCGTCTCCTCAATCAACTCGCGCCGGTCCTGAGGAGAGGCATTCAGGATCTGATCGATCTGCCCCTGCGCAATGACCGTATGTCCCTTGCTCCCGGCACGCGTATCCATGAGCAGCGTCCGGATATCTTTGAGCCGGCAGGCCGTCTTGTTGATAAGATATTCACTGTCGCCGTTCCGGTAGAGCCGCCGCGTGATCATGAGCTCCTGGAACTCGGTCAATTCGCTCGGCAACCCCGATCCACCCTCCTGCGGCAGGGCTGTGTGATCGAGCCCGCCGATGATGAGCGAGACCTCCGCCATACCAAGGGGCTTGCGCAATTCAGTACCGTTAAAAATGACGTCTTCCATCTTCTCGCTGCGCAACGTCTTGGTGCTCTGCTCACCCAACACCCAGAGAATGGCGTCCACCACGTTACTCTTGCCGCTGCCGTTGGGGCCGACGATGGCGGTGACCCCTTGCGGGAACTCAATCCTCGATTCGGCAAATGACTTGAACCCCAGCATATCGAGCGATTTCAAATACATCGATTCACCCTTGGTTGAACAGCCGATTGGCGAGCGGAGAAATAGCTCGGCTCTTGTAACACAGGGCCAAAAGGAAATCAAAATAAAATACCGCAGGTAGTAGGGGGCCATTCAGCCCCCTACTAGATATATGGATTTTCAAGGTGAGATACTTACCTGGCGGCGCCCGCAGCGGGCTTACTGGCCGATTCGATCTGAACGAGTTCTTTGGGTAGGAGAAATTCGACATCCTCTTCAATCACTGTCAGCTCTTCCACCTCTGAGGGGCCGGAGCTCTTGAGAAACGCCACGACTTCCGTCACAAGGACTTCCGGAGCTGATGCACCGGCAGCGATTCCGACCGCCTTGGCTGATTTCAACCAATCAGAGTGAATGTCACTGGCGGAATCGATCAGATAGGAAGGAATCCCACATTGCTCCCCCAACTCGCGCAAGCGGTTGGAGTTCGAACTATTCGGTGATCCAATGACCAAGATCACATCCACCAGGCGGGATAATTCTTTCACCGCATTTTGCCGGTTTTGCGTCGCGTAGCAAATGTCTTCCTGGTGCGGACCCTTGATGTTCGGAAACCGCTTATTGAGCGCGCCGACGATGTCCCGACATTCATCCACACTGAGGGTTGTCTGCGTCACATAGGAAAGATTCAGCGTATTATCCACATGGAGTTTCTCCACATCTTCGACCGAGGAGACCAGGTGGAACTTATCGGGGATCTGCCCCAGCGTCCCGATGACCTCGGGATGCCCGGCATGGCCGATGAGAATCAACTCATAGCCCTGCGTGTACTCCCGATTCACTTCATTGTGAACCTTGATGACCAGCGGACAGGTGGCATCGATGACGTGCAACCGGCGCTGATTCGCCTCTGCCCACACCGACTTAGCCACGCCATGCGCGCTGAAAATCACCACCGATCCTTCGGGCACTTCGCTCAGCTCTTCCACAAACACGGCGCCCTTGTGGCGAAGCGAATTCACCACGTGGCGGCTGTGGACGATTTCATGGCGGACATAAATGGGGGCACCGTACTTCTTGAGCGACAGATCCACGATATCGATCGCTCGATCGACCCCGGCACAAAATCCCCGCGGATTGGCAAGGTATATCTTCATGGCAATTCAAGCTCCTTCGATGATTGACGGGACCGGACCGACCCCGGCCGGCTCACCGCACGCGATTCACCTTACGTCAGATCGTCCGATGTCGTCAACAGATTTACCCCCTCGGCGGCCCCCTCAG
>CAYHNM010000062.1:0-7310 GCA_964357985.1 uncultured Nitrospira sp.
CGCAGCGCGGCCATGTCCTGGCGCAGGCTTTGGGTGACCGCCGTCACGATCCGTTCAACTTGTGCAAGGGATTCTGAATCCATCGACGCCCTCCATGCACCGGCTGCGAAGTGTAGGGCCTCTGCCGGGGGAAGTCAATGCGAAGAGCGTTTCAACGGAAGACACGATTGACGCACGACGATAGACATATAACGGGGAGGACACCATGGCAGCAGCGCTAGAAACTGCGGCGAAAGAAATCAACCAGCAGATCGGTCTGACGACAGATGGGAGTCAGTTTCTCACCTTCCAACTCGGCGAGGAGCTGTATGGAGTCGATATTCTCCGGGTCCAGGAAATCAAAGGTTACACCGCCGTCACCAAGATTCCGAATACACCCGCGCACATCAAGGGCGTATTGAATCTGCGCGGCACGATCGTACCGATCGTGGAGCTGCGGACGAAATTCGGGATGCCCACCATCGACTACACCATGTTTACCGTGATCGTAGTCGTGGTCGTCCGGGAGAAGATCATGGGCTTGGTGGTCGATGCCGTGTCCGACGTGTTGAACATCGACAAAAAGGACATTCAACCGGCCCCCCAATTCGGCGCCAAGGTCGATGTGAGCTTTCTAAACGGCATCGGCAAGTCCGGCGACAAACTTATTGCGCTCCTAGACATGGATCGTCTGCTCTCGGACAACGACTTGCAGGACACGACCGCAGTCGCGGCCTAACTCTGACACTAACTAAAGGAGTTCACTCATGGGATTGAACGTTGAATTACTGGAATCGAGTTTCAACCTGGTCGCACCGAAGGGCGAGGCCCTCGTCAATCGCTTTTACGAAAGGCTGTTCAAGAAGTACCCCTCCGTAAAACCACTATTCAAAAAGACGACCATGAAGGAGCAAAAGAAGAAGCTCCTGGCCTCGTTAGTTCTGGTCATACAGAATCTCCGCCACCCTGACAAACTCACAGGGGCGCTCCAGCAATTGGGAGCGCGACACGTCGCCTACGGGACCAAACCGGCACATTACGACGCCGTCGGTGAAAATCTGCTCGCGGTGCTCGAAGAATTTGCCGGAAAGGCGTGGACCCCGGCCGTCAAGCAGGCGTGGACGGATGCCTATGGCGCTATCACAAAGATCATGCTCGCTGGCGCTCAGCGCGCACAGCACACACAAGGAGGAACGACGATGAGCAAGGGTAAAAAGAAAGACGCCGCGGCTGGTCCAGACATGGGGACCCTGTGCATGAGCGCCCTAGATAATTCACAAACCAACGTGTTGATGTGTGATCGCAACCTCGTCATTACCTATATCAACAAGGCGGCCCAAACGAAGCTGAAAGGGCTTGAGGCTGAAGTGCGGAAAGTGCTGCCGAATTTCAACGCGGATGCTATCGTGGGAACCTGCATCGACGGGTTCCATAAAGATCCAACCAAACAGCGGAGGATTCTCGATAACCCTGGGAACCTCCCTTATAAAGGAGACATCCAGCTAGGTCCCCTCACCCTGAACCTCACGGTCTGTGCGATCATGTCGCATACAGGTGAGTATCTCGGCAATTCGCTTGAATGGGAAGACGTCACCGAGAAACGCAAGCTGGACACCGAGATGGCCCGGATCAAGACCGCGCTGGACAATACCTCCACCAACGTGATGGTGTGCGACCGCAACTACACCATCGTCTACGTCAACAAGGCGTCGGTGAATACGCTCACTCGCCGCCAGGATGAAATACGCAAGGTGTTTCAGAACTTTGACGTGACAAAGGTCGTTGGCAGCAGCATCGACGGCTATCACAAGAACCCTGCGCATCAGCGGCAACTCCTGGATAATCCCAAGAACCTGCCCTATCGCTCAGAAATCAAAGTCGGGTCTCTGACGCTCGATCTCAATGCGGCCGCCATTATGAATGACCGGGGAGAATATGTCGGCAACGTGGTCGAATGGTCGGACATCACCGCCCAGAAAAAAGCCCAGCTCGAAGTCGACAAACTCATTAACGCAGCTGCCGCCGGTCAATTAGCCGAACGCATCAACGCAGAAGAGTTCGATGGCTTCTTCAAGACGCTTTCGCAGGGTGTCAACAAGATGCTCGATGCGGTGGTCGCGCCGTTGCACGAAGCACAGACCGTGCTGACGGCTATGGCGGCCAACGACCTCACCACAACCATGACCGGCAATTATCAGGGTGAGTTCGAGCAGATGAAGGTCAGCCTAAACAGCGCAATCGGCACCCTCGGCACCGCATTGACGACCGTCCGCGAAGCCGCGGAGAGCGTGACGGCGGGAGCCGAGCAGATCACCAAGGGGAACGAGGATCTGTCGCAGCGCACGAGTGAACAGGCCTCGTCGCTGGAAGAGACCAGCGCCTCGATGGAGGAGATGACCTCCACGGTAAAGCAGAATGCCGACAACGCGAAACAGGCCAACCAACTGGCCATCACCGCCCGCGATATCGCGGACAAGGGCGGATCGGTCACCGTCCGTGCGGTCGAAGCGATGGGGGAAATCAACAAGAGCAGCAAGAAGATTGCCGACATCATCACGGTGATCGACGAGATCGCGTTCCAGACCAACCTCCTGGCCTTGAATGCCGCGGTCGAAGCGGCCCGGGCAGGGGAGCACGGTCGAGGTTTCGCAGTGGTGGCTGCCGAGGTCCGCAACCTGGCCCAGCGCTCGGCCACCGCTGCCAAGGAGATCAAGGGCCTGATCAATGAATCGATCCAGCGCGTCTCCGACGGCAGCGACCTGGTCAATCAATCCGGCAAGACGCTGGAAGAAATCGTCAGCTCCGTCAAACGCGTCACGGACATCATTGCCGAAATCACGGCCGCGTCACAGGAGCAGGCTACCGGCATCGATCAGGTGAACAAAGCCATCATGCAGATGGACGAAACCACGCAGCAAAATGCTGCGTTGGTGGAAGAAACCACCTCGGCCAGCCAATCCATGAAGGAGCAGGCCAAGGAGCTCATGTCGCAAGTCGAAGTCTTCAAGACGCCGGCCGGGGAAGGTCATACCGCCCCGAGGCGTGAAAGCGCTTCGGCTTCGAAGCCGGTTTCAAAGCCCATGGCTACAGGCAACGGGACGAAGCCAGGGCTGAAAAAGCCGGCATTTGCCTCGAAAGCCTCGGAGGCCAAGGCGCCGGTCGGCGTCGGAGCGGGCAACGGCCATGATCGCCGCCGGAAGGACGACGACTTCGAAGAGTTCTAGATTCTAGCCATCGCGCGAGGTAGGCAGAGTGTGCCTACCTCGCGCCCTCCAGGGCGATTCTCCCTCCCGCGCAGTATCAATTCGGTTTTCCCCAGATAAACCAGTAAAGAATCCATATCAACCGACCGATACAGAGACGTGGCCGCTCATGCGCCACCAATCACCGGAGAGGATGACATGGATCTGAAATCCTTCCTTTGGTATGCGGTCCTGACTAGTATCACCGGGGCGTATTTCGTCGCCCTGGCGGGTGTCCGTTCGGCCAAGAGTCACGACGTCTCGCACCACTCCCGCCGCATGATTATCGCCTGCACCGTCGTCGGAATCTGGCTCGTCGCCTATGTGCTCAAACAGGTCATCTTCGGCAGGGAACATTTCGGTGGAACGACCGAGCAGTACTGGAGGATTTATCTACCGGTCTTCGCCACACACATGCTGTTGGCCGTCAGCACGATCGGACTCGGAGGGTACAACCTCTACATGGGATTGCATCGCCTGCGCTACGGCAGCGTCGGAGCCATGGCCGCCGGCATGACCACGCATCGAAGACTCGGGCACCTGCTCATGTGGACCTTCTCCGGCACAATCGGGACCGCCTATTTGGTCTATATGATGATCTTCGTCTGGTACAAAGCCTAATCACATGGATTACCCGATCACCAAACAGGAATACGACCGGATCCGTACGCTCCTCTATGAAGAAAGCGGGATTTCGCTGGGGGAGAATAAGCAATCCCTCGTCGTCTCCCGCCTGTCCAAACGCCTGCGCGAATTAGAGATCGACAGTTTCGCGGCCTACTACAATCAGGTAACGCAGGACGACAGCGGTGGCGAGTTTACCCGCATGCTGGATCTGCTCTCAACCAACAAAACCGATTTCTTTCGCGAGCCCAAACACTTCGACTATCTCAGAGATCGGATCCTGCCGACCCTGGAGCGGGATAAACGCATTCGGATCTGGTCCTCAGCCTGTTCAACCGGCGAAGAACCCTACACCATCGCCATCACCTTGCACGAGCACGTCAAGAATCCGGCATCATGGGAGATGGACATTCTCGCCTCGGACATCTCAACGCGAGTCCTGGCCCATGCCGCCGCGGGATTGTACGGCGAGGATCGGATCACGACCGTTTCGCCGGACATCGCACGGCGTCACTTCCTGAAAGGCCGGGGCAAGAGCGCGGGATTGGTGAAAGTAAAACCGCATCTTTCAAAGCTCATCAAGTTCCGCCGGCTCAATCTGATGAGCGACACATTCCCCATCAAGTCGCCTTTGGATCTGATTTTTTGCCGCAATGTGATGATCTATTTCGACCGCCCGACACAAGAACGGCTCATCGCCAAGTTTTATCGCTACCTGAAACCCGGAGGCCACTTGTTCATCGGGCATTCGGAAAGTCTCCAGTGGATCAAACATGACTTCAGGACGATCGCCCCAACGATTTATCGGAAGGGGGCCTAGCCGGAATGTCTTCGGTGGACACAGAGCATTTCAGTCATATTCGTCGCATGACCGATCGGCGCTTTCCGCATGAAATCGCCTCGATCCTTCCAGGCGAGTTTTTTGTGAGCGGCGAACCCATGGTCGTCTACACCGTTTTAGGTTCATGCATCTCGGCCTGTATTCGCGATCCCATCTCCGGAGTGGGAGGCATGAATCACTTCATGTTGCCCAAACCTAACGAGCATCAGTCCAGTGATGCCTGGGGCGGGGAGTCGACCCGATATGGCTCGTTTGCGATGGAGCAATTGATCAACGGCATTCTCAAGCGCGGCGGGATGAAGCACCGGCTCGAAGTGAAACTGTTCGGAGCCGGACGGATTTACGAAGGGAATATCGACGTCGGCGCCCGGAACATCGAATGGGTTCTGCATTACCTGAAAAATGAAGGGTTTGGGATCGCCAAGAGTGATCTGGGCGATGTCTTTCCAAGAAAGGTCTACTACTTCACGGAATCCGGACGGGTGTTAATGAAGAAGATTGAACGGATCAAGAACACCACCATCATTGACCGGGAGGCGGCATATTCCCGCCATCTCAAGCAAGAGGAACAAGAGCAGAGCGATATCACATTGTTCTGAGAGGTACTCATGGCCAAGATACGCGTCCTGAACGTCGATGATTCCGCGCTGATGCGGCAAGTCCTTGCGCAACTGCTGTCGAAAGACCCGGACATTGAAGTCGTAGGGTCAGCTCCGGATCCCTATATCGCCCGTGAGAAGATCAAGGCGCTGAATCCGGACGTCATCACATTGGACGTCGAGATGCCTAAGATGGACGGCCTCACATTTCTGGAGAAACTCATGCGGGGCCGACCCATGCCGGTGGTGATGGTCAGCTCTCTGACTGAGGCCGGATGCCAGACGACGTTGCGCGCGCTGGAGCTCGGCGCGGTCGACTACATCCCTAAACCCAAGATCGATCTTCGCGACGGCATGGAAGGAATTGCCGACGATTTAATTGAGAAAGTGAAAGCCGCCGCCATCGCCAAGGTGAGGAAACCCGTCAACGCTCAATCGTCAATCGTCAATCGTCCCCTCTCCCTAACCCTCTCCCCTGGGGGGAGAGGGGTGGGTGAGGGGGCTATGATCAAGACAACCGATACCATCATTGCCATCGGCTCCTCAACCGGCGGAACGGAAGCGGTCAAAGATGTCCTGGAAGTGCTTCCCCCCAATACGCCTCCCATTCTGATCACCCAGCACATGCCTGAGCACTTTACGAAGACCTGGGCCGACCGATTGAACCAGATTTGCCGGATCTCGGTCAAAGAAGCGCAGGATGGGGATAGCGTACTCCCAGGCCATGCCCTGATTGCCCCGGGCAGTTATCACATGACGCTGGTGCGCAACGGCGCCCGCTACTCCGTGCGGATCAATCAAGACCCGCCGGTCAATCGGCACCGGCCTTCCGTGGATGTGATGTTCGATTCCGTCGCGCGGTATGCCGGCGGCAACGCCGTCGGTGTCATCCTGACCGGAATGGGCGGTGACGGCGCCAAGGGCATGCTGGCGATGAAACAGGCCGGCGCCTATACCATCGCACAGGACGAAGCGAGTTGTGTCGTCTTCGGAATGCCCAAGGAAGCCATCAAGTTAGGCGGTGTGGATAAAATCCTCCCTCTGGGAGACATCGCCAGTGCCGTGCTGACTCATGTGTCGCATCATTCTTAACCTGTGGAGGGTTCTCATGCAGATCGCGCATCGTTCCTATCGCAATGCCGACGTCATCGATATCACCGGACAGTTTCATTTCGGTACCCGAAAGGAATTCACCGCGGCGATTGAGACAATCAAGCAATCCGGGGGCGCCCATGTCATTCTGAATTTCACACACGTGACCTTTGTCGATAGCGCCGCGATCGGGCTCCTGGCGTTGGCCTCACAGCAATTCAAAGGCACCAACCGCAAGTTGTCTTTGGTCGGCATGCAGGGAACCGTGAAGCAGGTGTTGAGCCTCGCTCATATCGAACAGATGATTCCCTCGTTTGCGACAGAAGACGCAGCGATCGGCGCAAAAGCCGCCTAAGTGGGGACAGGCACCAGCAAGGCCTGAGCCAGTCCCCCGTATATGTTCGTTCGAATCACCCACGTGAAAGGACATCCGTGATGCAAATCAAAGAACGACCGATCCCCAACGCCGTGATCCTCGATTTGAACGGAGATCTCACCTATGCCCATCGGGACCTCTTTAAAACCGCGGTGGAAACCCTGCGTCAAAAGGGATGCCGCCATGTCATTTTGAATATGGCCGATGTCCGGTTCGTGGACAGCTCGGGCCTGGGCTTGCTGGCGCTGGTCTCGCAGAATTTCAAACTCAATCAGGGCAAAGTCAGCATGCTTAGACCGCAAAGCTATGTGCGGGAAATTCTGGGGCTGGCCAATATCCCGAAGCTGATTCCGGTGTTTGATAACGAACAGGATGCGGTCAACGGGAAAGCCCAGGCCGCGTAGCGATTGAGCCACCATGAATTCTGATACCCTTTCGAAACCCGCTGCGCCTCCGGCTGTCGCCACGGTGCTCCTGGTGGATGACGAGCCGGTCAGCCGCTTGAGTATGGCCGCGCGCCTGAAGCGGATGGGGCTGCGCGTGCTGGAAGCCGGCAA
>CAYHNM010000063.1:0-7211 GCA_964357985.1 uncultured Nitrospira sp.
ATTTCAGGCAGCATCATGCTGCGCTTTTTGCACTTGGTCATTGAAACCGCCAGCTATTTTACTGGTTGGATTATGCTTATCTGTCAAATGACAGTTTGGACAAAGCGGAAGTAGATTCATAGGTTCGTTATTGCTTGGATCTTCATCTATGTGATCGATATGAGGCCGATCGGCACCGCACACAGCACATCGATGATTAAACTCGGCTAGAATTTTATCTCTGACCGCTTTGGGGATGGAAACTCTTTGTTTAGACATGCTGCTATCAGCCCTCCCCTGCTACACATACCCTCTAGATCTCTCAGCTAGAGCACTCCTGGCAGCGATGAACAAGCACTACTTCATAGTGCGCATTCTTGGAGCAAGGGGATGCCCAGGCTATAAGATCGTCCCACTACTGCCGCCAAGGAAAAACTCTCCGGGTATCTTCTTCTCCACCACTCATAGGACAGATCGGTGTGTCTCCGGCTGCGCGCATTGACCGAGCACATTCTGATTGTGCGCGGGCAGCGAGCAAGGAGACCCACCGATTCGTCCTCCCCCCTCACTCCCACCCGCTGACGTCGTAGCCTCTCCCAATAAGACATTGCACGACAGAGTCGGCATAGGCCGGATCAGGATTCGCCGGCTTGTATGCGCCAGCGGCCAGTCCGCCAATGAAACCCAACCCGCCGCCGGCTGCCGCGCCGATCACCACACCCGCACCGCCTCCGATCAAGCCGGCTGACGCTCCGCCGGCCGCCCCGATGATCAATCCCAGCACTCCGCCGCTGGCAATATTCCCGGTACGATTCACCCCGGATTTCAACCCCGCCCGTTCCGCTTTGTCCTGACAGGCGGCAATATCCTGCTCCGCCCCTTCTTTCCCGTTCAATTGCAGATGCTTGTTCGAACGCAACACCGGCCCCGGTGCCGCACAAGCCCCAAGACTACACAGTAATAGCAAGGCGACGATACGGAACATCGATTGGTTCAGCACGTTTTTGTTCCTCCGATCATCCTCTCCAAATTTACTGGCCGGTCGCCTTGGTTGATGCGCCATGACCGCATTAACCAGCATCGCTTCCCCCCATCCTTCTTTTCAGCCTGAGCAGCGGGGCTCGTTTCTATTGCGCGCATCCAACGAGGGTCTTCAGAGACCGCGCGTTGGGCGAGCACGGAAATGAGCCCCGCTGCTCAGGCCACTCCCCCCTCACTGCCACCCCGTCACCTCATATCCCTTCTCGTGTAAACAGCGATTGACGAAATTGGTATAGGCCTCTGGAGGATGCGACGAACCGAACGCGGCGCTGAAGATTCCCGTGAGCAATCCCCACACGGCCCCGCTCGCAGCCCCGATCGCAGAACCATGCCCGGCGGCACCCGAGATGGCCCCGCCGACGGCACCTGCGGCTGCGCCGATGCCCGCTCCGGCAGCCGTGCTTCCGGCCACACGCCCGGCCTTGCCGCTGCCCTCTTCCGCGCCGGCCGCCTCAGCCAATTGCTTGCAGGCTTCGATGTCCTGTTCCGCAATATCCTTCCCGACAGATTGAAAATGAGGATTGGGATACAGTACCGGCTTCGCCCCCGAACAGGCCGACGTCGCCAGACACACCACACTGACGAACGACACCGCCCATCGCTTCATCACACTACCGGTCCTTTCCCTGCGGTCAGGCCCAATCGCGCCAGCACATCCGCCGCATTCAATGTCGTGCACAACACCCGTTTGTGCCGCCCCCCGGCGCCGGCATGAATCGCCAGCGTTGATGGAGCCACCTTGAGGCGCTTCGCAAGAAATGCGAGCACGGCCTCGTTCGCCCTGCCGTCCACCGGCGGCGCCGCTACACGAATCTTCAGCGCATCGCCATGCAGGCCGACACACTCGGATTTGGAGGCTTTCGGTTGAACCTGAATCGTGATGATCGCGCCGCCCTTGGTGTCCTGCACGATCGGATGAGTCATGCGCGTATGGAATCGTGATGGCGTGGACTAGAAAATGGCTTTGACCAGTTCGTGAATGCTGCGCTGCATGTCCCCATCATCAGTGATCGGACGGGCGATGGCCACGTCGCAGGCCTGCTCGGGCGCAACCCCTTGCTTGATCAGCGTTCCGGCATAGATGAGCAACCGGGTACTCACGCCCTCTTCCAACCCGTGGTTCTTGAGGTTACGGACTTTCCCGCCGAGTTTCACCAGCTTCTCAGCGATGTCGCGGCTGACCCCAGCTTCACGCTCGACCACGGTGGTCTCAATGGCCGCCGAGGGATAGTCGAACTCGATCGCCATGAATCGCTGCTTGGTGCTTTGCTTCAAATCCTTGAGCACGCTCTGATAGCCGGGGTTATAGGAGATCACGAGCATGAAGTCATCAGCCGCCTCGATGATCTGGCCTTTCTTCTCGATCGGCAGCACGCGACGATCGTCGCTGAGCGGATGGATGATCACGGTCGTATCTTTCCTCGCCTCGACCACTTCGTCGAGGTACACAATCGCACCATGCTTCACGCCGACGGTCAAGGGACCGTCCATCCACACCGTTTCCTGCCCCTTCAACAGATAGCGACCGACCAGATCGGACGCGGTGAGGTCTTCATGACAGGCAACTGTAATCAACGGACGGCCCAGCTTATGCGCCATGTGCTGCACGAATCGGGTCTTCCCGCATCCGGTCGGCCCCTTCAGCATCACCGGCATTTTGCTCTTGGCGGCAATCGTGAACAAACCGACTTCGCCGCGCACCTCCGCGTAGAACGGCTCCCGGTCAATGCGAAAGGCCTGAATATCGAGTTCGCGTCCTGGCTGACTCATAGCTGATCCATCCTACGGTGAAACATTTTGGGGCACGATAAACGGAACCGAGGGGGAAGATCAAGCCGATCGGCGAGAGATCAGGCCGCCACGCTAGGCCACCTTGACACCGTCTAATACTTCGCGGACCTTCCGAACCAACACGTTCGGGGTAAACGGCTTCTGGAGAAAGGCGGTGTCCCGCTTGATCCCGCCTTGCGCAAATACGGGATGATCGGGGTAGCCCGACATATACAACACTTTGATTTCCGGCCGGACCGACGTGAGCTTTTCAGCAACTTCCGGACCGCTCATCTGAGGCATCACCACATCCGTCAGCAAGAGATGAATCGGGCCGAGATGGCGCGTGCCGGTCAGCAAGGCTTCGATGCCGTGACGGGCCTCCAGCACCGTATAACCATGCAACCGCAGCGTTTCATGCACCAATCCTCTCACAGCCGGCTCATCCTCCACGAGCAGAATGGTTTCGCGTCCATGCACGCGATCGGCATTCGCGGGAGCCGCTTGGCCGCTCTGCGCCACGCCGTCCACTCGCGGAAAGAAAATCTTAAACGTGGTCCCCTTGCCGATTTTGCTCTCGACACCGATCGTGCCGCCGCTTTGCTTCACAATCCCATAGACCGTCGACAGCCCCAGTCCCGTTCCTTTCCCCTTGGCCTTGGTGGTGAAGAACGGTTCAAAAAGGTGCGACTGCGTCTCTTCATCCATCCCGTGCCCGGTATCCTTGACGGCCAGAAGCACATAGTCGCCAGGTTCAAGCGGCATCGTCTCCCGGCGCGGGCCCTTGCCGATCGACACGTTTCGCGTTTCGACGGTCAAACGGCCTCCGGTCGGCATCGCATCGCGGGCATTCACCGCCAGATTCATCACAATTTGTTCGATCTGTCCCGGATCAGCCTTGATGGCCCCTAACCCTTGATCCAGCTCTGAACAGAGCTCAATGATATCCTCGCCCAACAGACGCCGCAGCATCCCATCCATATTCGTGACAATCGCGTTCAGATCGACGACTTTCGTCGCGACAAACTGGCGGCGGCTGAACGCCAGGAGCTGGCTGGTCAGACCGGCCGCACGATCCGCGGCTTTCTTCACCTCTTCCATTTCACGCTTGGCGGGATCGCCGGCTGCCAGGCGACCCAAGATCAATTCGCTATACCCTCGAATCACCGTCAGCAGATTGTTGAAGTCATGCGCGACGCCACCGGCGAGTCGCCCCACCGCTTCCATCTTCTGCGATTGCCGGAGTTGCGCCTCGGTCTGTTGCAGCGCGTCTTCCGCCTTGGTGCGCTCGCCGAACTGGCCGATTTTAAGCCCGATATCCGTGACCATTTTCAGCAACTCGTCATCCGGTTCCCGTACATACCGGCTGAAGAACTCAATGACACCCTCGATCTCGCCGGCGATGCGGATCGGGAATCCGAACCCTCCGTGCAGCCCGACCTGAGCCGCCACATCGGTCCGAAGGAATTCAGGGTCGAGTGCCACATCCGCGATCCAGCAGGGCTGACCGCTCGCCCAGATCCGTCCCGGCAACCCCTCCCCTGACGCGAAGGACTGATGCCACGCCGCCAGCGCAAATGCATCGCCCAGAAACGTCGGGGTCTGCCATTGATCCAAGCACCGGAGCACGTTGGTCTGTTTATCGAACCGCCAGAACACACCGATGTCCCATTCCAAGCTTTCGCCGACGGCCTGAATGATCTTGGGTACCGCCTCTTCCAATGTCGCTGATTCGGATAAAACCCGGGTCACCGCATATTGCGATGCCAACCGCCGCTCGGCCTTCCGCCGATCGGTGATATCGCGGACAAACGCGCTGAAAATATAGGCTTCGCCGATCCGGGCCGGAGACACGGACAATTCCACCGGGAACTCCCGGCCATCATGATGCCGTGCCGTGATTTCGATCCGGCGATTGAGAATCGGCCCGACGCCGGTCCGGAGAAACTCCCGAAGCCCGTGGTTATGCGCCGCGCGGTCGCGTTCGGGGATGACCGTCTCCGACAAAATCCGCCCCAGCACTTCGTCGCGAGACCAGCCGAAAATCGCCGTCGCCTGGGCATTCCAATCGGTGATGACGCCCGCCGCATCGATGGTGATCACCCCGTCGAGCGCCGTATCGACAATCGCGCGATTGCGTTCCTGGCTCTGGAGCAGCGCGGCTTCAGCCGCACGCGCCCAGGCACTCTCCTGTTGGGCTTGGCGATACTCCGCCCGCAGCCGAACCGTCGACCACAACAACAACACTAGGAGCGGGAACCAGATGACCAGCGCCGCACCGCCGACCTTCCAGAGCACGACGGAGCGTATCGGCGCCAGAATCGCGTCGCGGTCGATCCGCACCAGCACCGTCCAGCCCAGGCCGGGGAATTCCCCATAGCCCTTCGTCACCGCGTAGCCCGTGACCACTTGCACATGCCGACGGAGATGCTCTTCGATCACATAGCCCGGCTCCCCCGCCTGACTCAGTTTCACTGAGGGCAATCCCAGTTCAAGCAGATTGATCTTCTCGTGTAACGGAACGTTCGAGTCGACGAACACCTCGCCGGATTTCGCGAGCATCTGATATTCAGCTGCTCCACCAAACCCTTCGCGGCGTTGAAGCGACCGGATGGTCCGCGTCGTCACGTCCTCCAGTACCGGCACCGCCACCCGCGTAGTGATCACCCCTAAGAACGTTCCTTCGGCATCAAGAATTGGCGCCGTAAAGGCCACCGTTTCCACGCCCCGATCGGCCTCATGGCTCGCGATATCCCCCACCAGCACTCGTCGCGTCGCGTGCGCACCCCGAAACCACTCGCTCTGGCTGAAATCTCTCCCAATCAGAACCTCCTCCGTTGAGGCGATCATGACGCCCTGCTGATCCGTCACGCCCAGCCAGTGATACATCGGCGCGTAGGCCGTCTTCATCCACGCGAGATAGCTCCTCAGATATCCCCGATCCGACGAACGAAGCGCAAAGGCACGGGCCATCATGTTCACATCGCCATAGCGCTCAAACAACAACCGGTCCAACTTGTCCGACACTTCCGCCGCCGCGAGCGTCAACTGTTCTCCCGAGGCCCACACCAACCGCCGCTCCACATACCGGAGCAGCACCGCCCCGATGCCAAGCGCGAGGATCGTGACCAAGACGATCAGAAACGGAAGCCACCCGTAACGGCGTGAGGACTGCGCAAGTGGTGAGGCGACAGGGAAGCTCATGGCTGCAACGGACTCGCAATCCAACTCTTGATCGTGGCCACTGGATGGTACGCCTGCTTGGCGGCGCTGAGACCGGGAAGACCGGCATCGTCCATGGCATTGATATACTCGGCGCCGCCGTGGCGCGCTGCGCGACAGGTCTCGCGAAACAGATACTGCGCCAAACCGGGCACGGATCGGTCGGCGACTTCGACCAACACAGCAAACGTCTCGGGCGTCAGCCAGTAGCCAAACGTATAGCCCACCACCTGATCCTCCGCACAGGCCACAGTGCCGGCGAGCCCCAGCCGATCACCCAACGCCCAAATGAGCTCATGCGCCGCTTCGGCATCCTCTAGAAGGAATTGTCCCATCGTATCCAGCGTTCCCTCTCGCTTCTGCGAGACCCATCGACGGAACAGGTCACGACACGCGGGCTGATCGGTCACCGTATAAGGACGGAGTGTCACCGACGCGGTCCGTTCAACCCGATTGCAGAGCGCACGTTGCGACTTATAGGAATCTCCAGCGAGCTGCGCCAGCGAGTCGGCCCGGTATAGATAGTCCGGGGATTTGTCCGACCATTGCAGATGACTGCCGGCGAGACAAGCCTTCTGATGATCCGTGACGTTCTCGATCCGGCTGACTGGAGAACCGTGATTCCATCGATGCAAATCGGCTAGCCCCTCTCCCACCGATTCTTCGAGTAGTCTTGGCCCAAGCGGGGGCAGTGGCATAAACCAGCCACCGGGAGAATGGGCAAACAGGAAAAATACACCGTCCCGTTCCATCCACCAATAGGACAACGTCGTCGTCCATATATAGTGATACACAAACGCGTAGGCCGCTAGTGCCTCATGGCCTGGACATTCGGACCTCTCCAACGCCTGCTTCATCCGAGGCGCATCCTCCAGCCGAAGCGGACGGAGACGCGGGTCCGGCTGATGGAGACGGAGACGGTCCGTCAATTCCGGGAGCGAGGCGAGTACGATCACATCCTCCTGGAACCGCCCGATGAGACGCGGATTGTTCGCAAGAAGCCGGAGCGTAGTCTCCCGCTGAAGGAGCGCATGAACCAGCCCGGCATGCCGGTGAATCTCTCCGGGAACAGCCTCCCGCATGAAGGGGCACTTGGTATCCCAACCCAGCTCGATCTGTGAGCCGTCGGCACTCCACATCAGCGCCAACGGATAGAGCTGGCAATCGAGCGGCCGGTGGTCGTAGATGCCACAGCGTGA
>CAYHNM010000064.1:0-7186 GCA_964357985.1 uncultured Nitrospira sp.
CGGCCTGCGCTTCCCGCCATAACTACACCGATCCCTTCTGTCGTGCGATCCAAAAATCTTCCGGCTCCAGATCGATTCCACAGACCGTACACTCATAGACTGACTGCCCTTCCGGCAGCTTGAGTTCCGTCCGATCTATCCGGCCACGACACACGTGATAAAACCGCCCTCTGGCGTCTTCATCATCGAGCGGATCACTTTCGTATATCAGCACCATGTTTGTATGACATCCTCTAATTGTTATTGGTATGGAGAAGTATACTGGGCTGCGTTCGATAGCCGCAACCATCCTGCTGAGCTACACCTGAAACTGCGCATCGTAGAGCCTCGCATAGACTCCCCCGTGAGTCATCAGCATCTCATGGGTGCCTTCTTCGACGACACACCCGTGTTCGACCACAATAATACGATCGACTTCATTGATGGTTGAAAGCCGGTGCGCGATGATGATCGTAGTCCGGCCTTTGGTGAGTTCATTCAAAGCCTCACGAATCTTGACCTCGGTTTCCGTATCGATATTCGATGTCGCCTCATCGAACATCACGATGGGGGGATCTTTGAGCAGGACACGCGCAATCGACACCCGCTGCCGCTGCCCGACCGAAAGTTTGACCCCACGCTCCCCGATCCACGTATCGTACCCTTCAGGAAGTTTCACGATGAACTCATGGGCGCGGGCCGCCTTGGCCGCGGCTTCAATGGCTTCCTGCCCTGCCGAAAGATCGCCGTAGAGAATATTTTCTCTGACGGTGCCGTTGAAGAGAAAGGGCTCTTGCTGCACGAGGCCGATCTGATTCCGCAGAAATGCCAGCGGCACCCGCCGGATATCCATCCCATCAATCGTAATCGACCCGCCGGTGACATCGTAGAATCGATTCAGCAACTTCAGCGTAGTGCTCTTTCCTGCTCCGCTGGGACCCACCAGCGCGACCCGTTCGCCGGCTCGCACGGTAATACTGACATCCTTGAGAATGGGCGCATCGCTGCGATAGTGAAATTGCACATGATCGAAGGCCACGGCCCCGGTAAAGCGGGCCACCGGCGCCTGGATACCCGGTTCGTCCCGCACATCCGGCACGGTATCGAGCACATCGAAGACCCGTTCGCTTGCCGCCAGCGCGTGTTGCAACATGTGGTTGACGGAATGGATCTGATTGATCGGCACATAGAACAGGGCCAGATACGACGTGAACATGACCAACTCACCGACCGACAGGTGCTTGGCCAGCACTTCCGCCGTCCCGAACCACAAGACCAGTGCGCCGCCAAGACTGCCGATCAACATCATCCCCGGCGAGTAGAACGACCAGAGATACATGGCTTTCAAGGTATCTTTCCGGCATTGATCGCTCTTCCGGCCGAATCGATCCTGTTCATAGGGTTGGCGGTTGAACCCCATGGTCTCCCGAATACCGGCCAGGGAATCCTGCAGCAACGCATTCAGCTCCGCCGCGCCTTTCCGAATCTCACGATAATACCCGTGGACGCGCTTCGTGAAGAGTGCCGCCCCTATGATCAAGATCGGGATCGGCAACAGCGCCAACAGGGCCAGCTTCCAGTTGAGCCAGAAGAGGACCACCATGATCCCGATCAGGGTCAACCCGGCAGTAATGATTTCTTCAAGTCCATCGACGAAGATCCGCTGCATATGCTCGGTATCGTTCAAGACCCGCGACATAATTTCGCCCGTTGGACGATTTTCGAAAAAACTGATGGAGAGGCGCTGCAGGGCGGCAAACACCTGCACGTGCAGATCGTGTACGACCTGCTGCTCCAACGAATTGTTCAACCGAATGCGCATCGAGCTGCAGAGGTTGCGCAACAGGTAGGATCCGGCCAGCCCCACGAATACCCAGGTCAGGAGCTCGACCCGGTTTGCCTGGATGACGTCGTCGATCAGAATCTTGATCAGCCACGGGGGAACAAGTTCGAATGCCGTCGTCAGGCCAGCAAACAGGAACGTCCCCAGCACCATAAGGCGATAGGGCCGGAGATACTGAAGCACACGCAGCAGGGTTTTCACAGGGGCAGGTTACATCCCGACCCGTCAGATGACGGCGGCAGGATCTTTCTTCCAATACTGGTCGAATTCGGCAAGTTGTGTCAGTGTCGACATATCCGTCATTCGGTCAAGGAATAGCCTCCCGATCAAATGATCCATCTCATGTTGAATACACACAGCCAGCAGGCCTGTGGCCTCGAAATCAAGCGCCTTACCCTGTCGATCCAACGCCGTGACCCGAATCAACGAGGGACGCGTCACTTTCCCCCGCAGACCGTCCACACTCAAGCAGCCTTCCCAGTTTTCCACTTGTTGCGGGCCGTAGAACGCGATCGATGGATTAATGAGCACCGTTTCAGGAAAGTCCCCCTCGCAGGCCATCACCACCAGCTGCACCGAACGAGACACTTGCGGAGCGGCCAACCCGATACCGGGCTCATCGTACATGGTCTCCAACATGTCGTCGATCAGGCGTTGAATGTCGACCGATTTGATCTGGCGAGGCCCAATAGGATCCGCCTGTCGCCGCAGAATGGGATTACCAAGTTTCGCTATTTTCAGAATCGCCATACGTATGAAACTCACTCTCTACAAAGCCGATACTGTACGATCCTGTATAGGTAACATAGGCCGGTTTTGGCGTGCAACCCACCTGTCTCGGGACTTGGCGATCAGGAACTCTTCCCGGAACGGCGTGGTTCAGGGATCTCGAACGCCTCCTTATTCGAAGCCCACCACTCCACCCACTCGCTCACCCAGGCCTGCCGATCCTGCTTCGTCGACGTATCCCAATCATGAAACTCGGTTTCATGACGCGTCACAATCCAGAGGGAATGCAACGCCGACATCGCCACAAATCGTTCGTCGTCGGTGATCATGGGGATCAGCGTGGGGATCACCGCTTTGAGTCTGACATACCGAGATTCAAACGCCGCCGCTTTCCGGACGGAGGGATTCTGATCCTTGGACATCACCTCGATCGCCTCAGGTGTCTTCGCCGCATCGAGTCGAATCGCCACACGCAGGGCATGTTCGCGGACGCGCGGGAGTTCGTTCGGATCTTTGGCTGTCTGGAGAAGCGCCGGCACCCCGGACACCCCTTTCATCATCGACAGCGTCTCGATCGTATTGTAGCGAATTCTGGGGCTCGGCATCGTCAGTCCTTTGACCAACGCCGGAACAGACGGCTCTCCCAAATGCACGAACTCCCCCATGGCCCAAAACTCCTGTTTGCCTTCCAGCAGGGGAAGGAGCGCTTCAGCCCGGGTCATTTCCTCCGGGGTGAGCGGATTCGTGTTCGGCGGCACAGACACATCGGGCACATCCTGTTGCTTCGGCGGCGCCTCATAGGGAATTTGTACGAGCACGACAGGATTCTGCTCACCTGCCCACAAGTCCGCCGACAACCCGGCGCCAATGGCCAGGGCACACACACCAACGGCCGTCACCATAAATCTGCTCATCGTCACAAGTCTCCTCCTCGAGTCGTTACGATTGTGCTTGCTCGTCGATCCCTTCACGGCGATGGGCGAGCTCATATAATACCGGCAACACGACCAAAATCAAAAAGGCCGCCGTCAACATGCCGCCGACCACCACACGGGCCAGCGGCTTTTGGGCTTGCGATCCGATACCCGTCGCCAGCGCCGCCGGCAACAATCCGATGGCTGCTCCCAACGTCGCCATGAGGATCGGCCGCATCTGCACATCGGCACCCTTCCGGACGGCTTCACGAAGACTCAACCCCGCTTGGCGGAATTCTTCGATTCGTGAAATCAGCAATACCCCGCCAAGAATCGCGACACCCAATGTCGAGATGACGCCGACGGCCGCCGAAATACTAAAATGCGTATCGGTCAACACCAGTGACAACACCCCGCCGACCAATGCAAACGGAACCGTCGCCAGGACCAGCAACGCGTTCTTGAGCGAATCGAACGTCGTGTACAGAAGGAACAAAATAATCACCAGGCTGATCGGCACCACCTTGGCGAGACGATGCTGTTCATCCTTCAATTGATCGTATTGCCCGGCCCACTCCATCCGATACCGCTCCGGCAGGACGATCTGCTTAGCCATCAACGCCTGGGCTTCTTCCACCGTACTCTGGAGATCCCGATCCCGCACACTGAACTTGATCGGGATATAGCGCTCGTTATTCTCCCGATAAATGATAAAGGCCCCCGTCTGCGTCGTGATGCTCGCCACCTGCTTGAGGGGAACTCTGACCCCGTCCGGCGCGCTCACGAGAATGTTCCCGATGGCCTCCACATCCTGCCGATACTCCGGAAGGAATCGCACGACGAGATCAAAGCGCCGTTCGCCTTCATACACTTGCGTCACGGCCTGGCCCCCGACGGCCGCCTGCACCACCGCATTCACATCCGCTACCTGCAATCCGTAACGCGCGCTCGCCTCACGATCCACTTGAATGAGAAGGTTCGGCTGGCCGACCAGGCGGAAGATGCCGAGGTCTTTGACTCCTTGCACCCCCTGCATCACCCGCTCAATCTCCCCAGCCTTGGCTTCCATCGTCTTGAGGTCCGTCCCAAACAACTTGATGGAGTTTTCGCCTTTGACACCGGACATGGCCTCTTCGACGTTATCCTGAATGACCTGTGAGAAATTGAATATGACGCCGGGAATATCTTTCAGTCGTCCCTCGATTTCCTCAATCAGCTGATCCTTACTGAACCCATGCCTCCACTCTTCCTGAGGTTTCAGATTCGCCAGAAACTCCGCATTGAAGAAACTCGTCGGATCGGTGCCGTCGTCGGGCCGGCCAAGTTGCGACACAATCGTCGACACTTCCGGCGAATCCCTGAACATGCGGCGAATGTCGCTGGTCAAACGGGCCGCTTGATCGAACGAAATATCGACCGGCATGGTCGCGCGCACCCAGAGATTGCCTTCTTCCAGCGCCGGCATGAACTCACCGCCGAGGAACCGGAGCGCGACCATCGTGACCAGCAGCGCCCCACCGGCAAACCCGAGCACCGTGACGCGATGACTCAATGCCCACTCCAATGTCACCGAGTAGGTATGTCTGATACCACGAACCACGACCGTATCGTCTTCGCTGATCTTCCCCTTCAACAAGAACGAGCAGAGGACAGGTGCCAGCGTAAAGGCCATGAGCAACGCCCCCACAAGGGCAAAGCCATAGGTGATGGACATTGGCGCAAAGATTTTCCCCGGCACCCCGGTCATCGTAAAGAGCGGAATGAAGGCCACCACAATGATCGCCGTCGAATAGAAAATCGGCTGACCCACCTGTCGGGCGGCTCGGACGATCTGCTGATGCACCGTGAGGCCGGGGGTCTTCGAATGCGCCAGATGGAAGAAGATGCTCTCGACCATAATCAGCGTCGCATCGACAATGATGCCGAAATCGATGGAACCGAGGGAAATGAGATTCGCTGACTGGCCGATCAGGATCATCATGGTGAACGTGAACAGCAGAGACATCGGAATCGTGAGGGCCACGATCAGCGCCGCGCGGAAATGCCCGAGAAACACCACCAGAATGACAAAGACCAGCACCATCCCGCTGATCAGAATGTCCAGCACGGTTTCCACGGTCGTATGAATCAGCTTCGTCCGGTCATAGAAGGTCTTGACCTTGACGCCTTCCGGCAGTTTCCAGGCATTCAGATCCTCGACTTTCGCGCGGACTTTATCCAACACGGGCAGCGCCTTGTAGCCGCGCTGCAATAACACGACACCCTCCACGACATCGTCGCGGTCATCAATGCCTACTTTTCCAAGCCGCACTTGGTGGCCGACCGAGACCTTGCCCAGCGTATTCACAAAAATCGGCGTGCCGTCTTTTTCGGCAACGACGACATTCTCAATATCTTCCAGCCGGTTGATCAGGCCCAGCCCGCGGATGTTGTAATTCTGCGCGCCGACCGTCAAATAGTTCCCGCCGACATTGGCATTGCTGTTGGTCAGCGCCGTCATGACCTGGGACAGGCTCACCCCGTAGCTGATGAGCTTCCCGGGATCGATATCGACGTGATACTCCTTCGTCGTGCCGCCGAACGCCGTCACATCGATGACGCCGGGCACCCGCTTGAACTCGCGCCGGACCTGCCAGTCTTGAATCGTCTTCAGCGTGGTCAGATCGGACTTCTCGCCTGTCAGTTCATAGCGAAAAATCTCTGCGATCGCCCACCAGGGCGACAGGGCCGGAGAGGCGCCTTTCGGTAAGTCCACACTCGCCAGACGATTGAGCACTTCCTGCCGGTCCCGGAACATGTCCGTATCAAAGTCGAAATACACCTTGATATCGCTCAGACCGAAGATCGAGAGCGATCGGATATCGGTGAGACCCGGCATACCGTTGAGTGCCACTTCGATGGGAATCGTAATCTGCCGTTCCATCTCCTCGGCCGACCAGCCGGGATACTGGGTAATCAGCTCCACCATCGGCGGCGAGGGATCGGGATAGGCGACGATGTCGAGGAGGTGGAAGGCGTAGAGCCCGCCGAACAACAGCATAAACCCCAGCGCGCACAACAGGAATCGCTGTACCAGCGAAATTTCAACCAGCCGTGCGATCATGGAGCGATGGAACTCTGCTGCGATGCGGAGAGGTGAGCGCTCACGCGGTTATGTCCCTTTGACTTCTTGCCCTTTAATCAAGACCGCCCCTTTGGTCACGATCCGTTGACCTCGGGTCAGCCCTTCAATAATACGGACCTGGTCCGTAGAGATGTTCGAGACCTTGACCTCACGTTTCACATACCGATTCGGCTCTTCCACCACATAGACGAATTGCTTTCCGTCGGCTTCGAGCACGGCCTCCCGGGGAACAACAATGAACTGCGTGGCGTCGCCCACATCCAGATGGAGTCGGGCAAACATCTCCGGCTTGAGCTTGTGCGGATCATTATTGACCCAGGCCCGGACTTTGATGGTGCGCGTGGCCGGATCGACCACGTCACCGATGGCGGCCAGCGTGGCGGGGAAATCGACACCGGGATAGGCTTCCACCGTCACCTTGGCAAACTGCCCTTCCTTCACGAGCGCCAGATCGCGCTCATATAAGTCGGCGAGTACTTGTAGCATGTCCAAATCCGCCACGGTAAACAGGACTTGTGCGGGATCTCCTCCCACCGACTGCCCCGGGGTCACGGCCCGCTCGACCACAATCCCGGTGAGCGGACTCTTCATCTCGAA
>CAYHNM010000065.1:0-7173 GCA_964357985.1 uncultured Nitrospira sp.
CGATGTGGTCTATTTCGTCACCCGCCCGAATGGTTCATGGGCCGGGCAACTGGCGTCGCCAAAACTACGATAAAATACTATGCAGACGACTACGGAAGAAACCATCATCGTCCAGAAGACCAAAGAGCTTTGCCAAACCATTTTGGATCAGCCTGAGTTTCAAACCATGCGGCAGCATATCGAGAGCTTCATCCGACCGGACTTCTCCCATGATGATGCGATCCGGTCGCATCCGCAGGCTGTTCCGGACCAAGGCGCGCTGCGTCACTTCCCCTTTGCCTTCGATGTTGGCCATCCGGGTTTCAAGCCGCAGCACATGATCCTGGCGAAGCTGAAGTTCGGCAGAGTCCTCGATGGTGACGATCCGCTCCGTGGAGGGAATGAAACCGGAGAGCAAATTCAGCATCGTGGTCTTGCCGGATCCGGTTCCACCCGAGATCACCACGCTCAACCGCGCCTGCACAATCCCCGTCAGCAGCTCACCGATGCCGGCGGTCAGCGCGCGCATCCTGACCAAATCCTCCAGGATCAGCATGTCTTTGTTGAATTTGCGGATGGAGAGAATCGGGCCGTCGATGGCGAGCGGAGGCACGATGGCGTTGACCCGTGATCCATCGGGCAGCCGGGCATCGACCATCGGAGAGGATTCGTCGATGCGCCGGCCGACTGCCGACACGATTTTCTCGATGACCTCCCGCAGATGCCGGTCGTCGCGAAATCGCTGCTCCGTCCGCTCCAGCTTCCCGCGCCGCTCGACGTAGATCTGATGAGCGCTGTTCACCAGAATGTCCGATACCGTGGGGTCCTCCAGCAACACTTCCAGGGGTCCCAGTCCGAGCACATCGTGCCGGATCTCGCGGACGACCTGCTGCAGTTCCGCCACGGTGAGCGCGGCGCCCAGCTCTTCCAGGATCTGCATGATCAGGATGGAGAGTTGCGAACGAATGGCTTCCGGCTCTCCGCCGGCCATGACGGAGAAATCCAGCCGTTCCAAGAGCAATGCATGGACACGCGTCTTGATGGCATGGACATCCGTGGAGGACGCGGTCGGTTCAGACATGGCGTTGTGCTCCTGTATCGATCAGAGCGTTGTCATGCCGCATGGCGTGTCCCCATGAATCGAGCGTGCACGCGCTGAAACACCCCTTCGGCTTTCCGGTCCGAGGCGCCCATTGACTGTCCGCTCAGAGAGCTGGCCAACTCGGCGTAGCCATGTGCCAGCGTGGAGCGCGGTTGAGTCGCCACCAGCGGGACCCCCTCGATCAGGGACTCGCGGGCCAGCTCCGGTGAATCGGGCAGATAGGCGCCGACTCTGCAGGGGAGGAGTGATTGCAACTGCCGCCGGTACGCCGCCTCGTCTTCCCGGCATCGGTTCATGACCGCGACTAATTTCCCGCTCGGAACGCCGGTGTCGATAAGCCACTGTACCCATTGCTTTGCGCGCTGCGCGGCCGGGAGAGCCAGGGTTGCCACGAGGAGCATCGTGCTCGCGTGGGGGATCACGGTGTGCGTCACTCGCTCTGTCGCGCATCCGCAGTCCACGACGACCCAGTCATGCCATCGCGCCATGAGTTCGAGCGTCCGCACCAAGACAGCGGGCTCCGCAACTGGTCGCAGAGGGCTGCTCTGGCCGAGGTGCAAGAGCTGCACTCCCGAGCGATGCGTGGCCTGCGCGTTCATGAGAAGCGCCTCATCGACCCGTTGCGGATCGGTCGGAAGTGCGCGAAGACCGGCGCCCAGCGCCATTCCCAACATCAGCGGCAGATCGCCGCCGGTCAGTGTCGTGTCCACCACCGCAACCGACCGGGCGCTGTGACCCTGTTGGAGCGAGACGGCCAGGTTGGCTGCGACGGTCGATGCCCCGACCCCTCCAGCGGCGCCGAAGATACACACCAGCTTGCCCTGTGAATCGTTGTTCGTCGCGTCCGTGCTCATCTGGTCTTTCTGGTCTTTCTCGTCTATTCGGTCTGTCTAGTTTATCCGGTTGAACCAGACAGACCAGACAGACCAAATAGACCTGACACCCTGCTAATTCACCAACCCCGGGATGCTCCCCTTCGTCCCATAGTCTGCTCCGCCGCCGCGCCCCGGCCGAATCTGATTCGTCACGACCGTCGCCGACAATTGCGTGTCGCTTGTCTGGCTGAGCTTCACGGTGGCAAATCCCACGATTCTGGCGGGACCGGTCACGGCCGCGCAGGTCCCGCGATCATAGACCGGCACGACGGTGAGCCAATCTCCCGTTTTCGGATCCTTCCTGCTCTTGTACAACGATTGTAATTCGGTAAACGCCGCGCCCGGCTTCGCGCCAAGAAATTGAAACTGGGTCTGCCCGCTGTTGGCAATCGGACTGCTATAACCGCCGGCCCGGATTCTCTTCACAATCGTTTGGAGTTGCTTCTGTGTCGCGGGTGTCTGAGTAAACGTGCTCCAGGCGGCGCAGACCGGGCTTGTTCCATTCTTGGTGAGCGCGAAGGATCGGCTCGCCCATCCTGTGCCACTGAACCAACCCCGAGCGACTCCAAAGGGAAAGGCAAGACTTCCCGCGGGCACTTGTGACAAACCGGTCAAGGCGGCCGTGGCATCGGCAGATACCACCATGGCCTTGACGCCCACAGCCGACGCCACAAAGGTCGGCACGTGTGTCTGCGCCGAAACATGCACGCCGTCCGGCAAGGCCCCTCTTCCGGTCAGCGTGCGCGACGCCGTGTTCCATACTCCGAGATTCGAGCGCACGGAAGCCGTATGGTGAGGCGGCTGATTTTTCCCGCTCATGTCGGCCACCACTCCGTTCACTTGCCCAAGCCCTGCGGCCGGCAGGGTCCCGCCTCCCCCCGCCGATGCCGTTGCTTCATAGCCACGTCCCAACTGTCGCGCACCGGCCAGTGCCGCGGCATCCACGAGGTTTGCAAGCGCTTGTTTGACGACGAGCGCCTGTCCGATATCGAGCACCAGCGCGAGCATAGGAATCAGCACCGTGAGTGAAAGAGCGACCAGGATGGCCACGGCGCCCTGCTGGTCCGAAGACACCGCCCGAGATGCGGGGTTCCGATCAACCGCCTTATTCATTCTTCATCACCGTTCGGCCGCGAAGAGTCACGGAAGCCGGCATGCCCGGCACCAGGCCAGGCAAGAACTGAAACCGATAGGGAGATTCGACGAGCACCGTAAGATCGGTTCCGAAAGCGCCGCCGGCGCCCGTGACCGTGACGGCCACCGTACTCGTGCCGAGGCTGGCCTTGCTGAGCACGGACGACACCACCGCCTGAACCTGCCCGGCCGTCGGTTTCGGAGCCGCCTGCACAATACCGGTCCGCGCGGCTTCGCGACTCGACCAAGAGATGATCGCTTGCCGGTAAAAGAGCGTGCCAAACTCCACCATGCCCAGAATCAGCAGCAGCAGCAGCGGCAAGACCAGCGCGAACTCCACGGCAGACGCGCCGTCCACTGCGTTGAACAGGCGTCTGTCCGCGCTCGACCGGCACGACGAGGTGTCCGCTGTCTGCCTGTGCCGCTTGCGCCGCACCTCCGCGCTCATCATATGGACTCACCCCTTCTTTCACCCTACTGCCCCAACCCCGTACTTCCAGAACTCCCGGTTGACGGCGTGAGCATTCCAGGAGCCGCCGCAGGTGACGAACGATCGAACGACTGGAGGTACTGCCGCATGATGCGCTCCGCAGGCTGCCCTTCCAGGACGGGAACTTCTCCTGTTGGCTCGACCGGCTGGGAGCGGAGACGTTGGACCTGCACCGCCGCCGCCATCGATTCCCCAAAGTCTTCCGACAACGCCGTCGCGCTCGAACAGCCGCTGCTCATCCAGAGCAGACTGCCCACCAGAACAACCGCGATATCCCATGGCTGTCTCATCGATCAATCCTCCTTACGGCATCACATGTCCAACCGGTCCTTCGATCCGTTCCTCAAGCATGGAACGAGCTCCGCGGGGTCGCAGAGGCGGTCCGGCACTGTGCATGCGACCCATGACATAAAAATCGAAATCGTCCGGTTCGATGAAGCGCCCCGTCGGCAGAGGCAGTTTCGCTTCGGTCGTCGGCACGACCAGATGTGGCGTGACCACGATAACGAGTTCGGTTTCGTTCTTCTGAAACTGCGAACTCCGGAAGAGGGCCCCCAAGATCGGAATATCGCCGAGGACCGGATACTTGGAAACGACTTCCCGCACCTGGTCGCGCAGTAAGCCGGCAATGGCGAAGCTCTGCCCGTCCCCCAACTCGATCACCGTCGACGCCCGGCGGGTATTGATGGAGGGAACCGTGAAGCCCTGGAGGACGAGCCCGTTCGCGAAGTTTAACTCGGAGACTTCGGGTGTAACGGTAATGCTCATGCGACGCTGGTCGAGCACCACGGGGATGAAGTTCAGTTGCACGCCGAATTTCTTGAACTGCACCGTCGTGACGCCGAACGCTTGCGGCACCGGGATAGGAAATTCGCCTCCGGCCAGGAAACTCGCTTCCTGCCCGCTGATCGCCACCAACGTCGGCTCGGCCAGCACTTTGGCCAGATTGTTCTCTTTCAGCGCATCGATGAAGCCGGTCCAGGTAGACGAGCCGCTCTGGAACCGGAAGAGCGCATTGACGGCTTGGCCCAGCGCAAGCCCATAGGGCGGCGCGATGGCGGCGAAGGGGCCGGGGCTGATCGCCGCGCTCGAGTCCCCTGCAGGCAGGACCGAGGCCAGGTTCCTCAGCGCCGACACGCCGAAGCTCTTCCCGGATCCATCGGTGAACGAGGCATTGACCCCCAAGCGCCGCAGCAGAGTCCGGTCCATTTCCGCCACCCGGACTTCCAGCATGACTTGTTGCACGCCGCTGACCTGGAGCAGGTTCACGACTTTCTTCGGCATATAGGCCTCAGCCAGCGCCAGAACCTGGTTCAGGCGGATCGCGCTGCCGATCATGCCGCTCAACGTCACATGATCGTGTGTCGCGGTCACCTGCAACTGGGTCTCATCGGGGAGGAGCTGATGGAGCTGTGTTTTGAGTTGCGCGAGGTCCGGCGCGACGTCGACATCGTGCACGACTGTCACGTGCCCGTCCCGTCCCCACAATGTCAGGTTGGTCATGCCGACGGTCTTCCCCATCACGTACAACTCTCGCGGGGAGAGCACGAGCGTCTCGGCAATCTCAGGATTCGCCAGAGAGGCCCGCATGAAGGGAACCGGACTCTCGTACACCAGCGACTTGCCCACCACTAGGTGCATCGGCAGGGCGCTCTTGATCCCTGACGCAGGCGTGGTGCCGTCCCGGGTTTGCCCGAAGGCCGGATCGCCGAACACCAGTGAGACCCCCAGGAGCAGCGCCATCCAGCTCGCGCGCTCGCACACGGGCGTCGTTCTCTGCTCAGCGGGCAGGTTCATCGACAGGCTCCGATTGCGGCGTATGCGCAAACCGCACTTCACTTCGCTGAAGTCCCCGGATCACCTCAACGATCGAGACCGGCTGCGGCGCCGGGTGTTGATCGGTGGAGACGATGGCTGGTTCTTTCAGGGCGACGGGCTGGGCGTCTTCCGTGGTGGCCGGCTTGTTCGTGTGCGCGACAAGGCGGCTCGTCGCCGGCGTGCTCTCTTTTCGGCGATGCCCCAGTAATCCTTCCACCGTCGCGCCGTCGGTGTCGGCCTTCGCTCTATTCAACGGATGACGCAGCACGAGCTGGATTCTCCCTTCCGACGCGGCAAGCGACAGCTTCTCGGCCTCACGAGGACTCACTTCCAGCGTCATCACACGGGGTCCGTCCTCGTTCCCGGCCGGCGCGGTCTTCGACGTGTCCTTGGCATGCTCGCCGGTGGCCAGCACCGGCACATTTTCCAAGATGATTTTGGTCACGGGCATGCTCTTCTCCTCATCGGTGTGCAACGTCGCCAACACGTCCACGCGATCGCCTTGCTGGATAAATCCGGCGACGGCGACGACCTCGTCGACGCGCACGGCAATGGCACGCTTATCCTGCCCGGTTAGCGCGGCAATCCCGCCGCGCGTCACGTCAACCGGCGCCAACTTGGTTTCAAGAACCGGCTCATTGTGCCGGAACGGCGAGACGGCGATTCTTCCCGACACCCGGCCTATTTCATCGAACCAGCCTTCCGGAACCGCCTCGACGGGTAACGACACCAGGCGAACCGACTCGGCTGAAATTGCGGTTCCTGCCGGGATGTCCGCGTTCGCGACGACGACCGATTGCGCGCGATGCGTTCCCTGAATCTCGTCGCGCAGGTCTGTCTCGACCTGTTGCAGCCAGTAGTAGGCCCAGACGCCCGCGATCCCGGCCAGGAATACGGCCACCGCCATGAAGAGGGAAGCGCGTTGTTGAAGCGTCACCATCGGTACTCCTCGGTAGAGACGGCACCAGGACAATTTCAGGCACGACGACCACTCTCCCGGCGAGCACAGACCGTCACCAACTGTATCGGTTCGATTGCAGAAGTCTTGAACGGGTCTGACTCAGGCTGCCGAACGGGGGCACTAGAAGCCGGGCGAGGGGCAAAGGGCACGAGGCGAGAGGGAACTAGCCTCTCGCCCGAGTCTCCGCGATTGCCGTAGAAGCCTCGTGAATGATGCGGGCTAGGGATCACGCTTGGAGAACGGAGACCCGAGACGGAAGCTAGAACTTGCCGGCGATGAGCGTAAAGACTGCTTTGAGCTTATTGCCCAGCAAGGTGACCGACGCGATAATCGCCACCGCGATCAGCGACACCATCAGCGCATATTCCACCGCGCTTGCGCCCCACTGATTGTTGACCACTCGAAGCCATCGATTTTTCATTGTCCCTCCAGTCTGTTGTACGCCATGAGAGCGTGCGCCAATGGCGTTCTCTCTAGATACCGTACTTATCGGTTTCTTGTGATCGCTACTTGAGAGTAATAGGAACTAATTCATGGCTCGAAGCATTCACGTCACGACGCGTGAATTGTCCACCCGGCGGGATGTGACATCGCCCGGCCGAGGCGGAGTGTTGCTCAGGGCTTGCTGTGAGCGTATTTGATAGGACGTGGCTGATCCGGCAAGCGATCGCTCGACGGCGGTCCGGCAGTGAGTGGTCAATGGGCAGTCGTCATTGGTTACTCTCCTTCGCCAGAATGCCCCGCTCGGAAGAGCGGGGCATGAATGGCGAGGAGAGCCCTCCGAAGCTTCAGCGAAGGAGGGCCAACGGCTTCG
>CAYHNM010000066.1:0-2072 GCA_964357985.1 uncultured Nitrospira sp.
GTCGTTTGCTAGTGGCAGGTTGCCGCTGGTTGCGGTATTGTTACAGCTTTCCGGGAATTGGACGGACTTATGATCGCAATCATCGACTACGGCATGGGCAATTTGCGCAGTGTCCACAAGGCGTTTGAGGCCGTCGGCCATCAAGCGGTGGTGACGCGCGATGCGGGCATGATCAAGAGCGCCAGCCATGTCGTGTTGCCCGGGGTCGGGGCATTCGGCGATTGCATGGCAAACCTTGAACAGTATGGGCTGGTTGATTCCGTTCGCATGACGATTCAATCGGGTAAACCGTTCCTGGGAATTTGTCTGGGGCTTCAATTGCTGTTCACAGAAAGTGAAGAGTTCGGCATGCACAAGGGTTTGGGCATTATCCCCGGCAAGGTGCGGAGGTTTGCCGCTGATCCCACATTGAAAGTTCCCCATATGGGATGGAATCAAGTGAACGTGCAGCGCGCCTGCCCGGTATTTGCCGGTATCCCGAACGGTGCGAATTGGTATTTTGTCCATTCGTACTTTGTCGATCCTGTCGAGAAACAGATTGCGGCGACGACAACGACCTATGGGATTCCCTTTGTCTCGAGCATTTGGAAGGACAACGTTGTGGCCTGCCAGTTTCATCCTGAGAAGAGCCAGGCTGTTGGCCTGCAACTGATCAAGAATTTCGGGGCCTGGACGTGAGCGGCGCGACTCCTCATATTCGGAGGATAGGCTTGGTGTGCCTGGCCGGAGCTGTTTTGGCCGGGGTGGGGTGTAGCGGCTCGAAGGTCACGACGAAGGCGTCGAATGAGCTGCCGAGGTATCAGGTGAAGACGATGGCCTTCGTCCCGTTTACGACGATAGCCACGCCGCAGGTCCGTGATCAGGGAGATCCGTTCATGTCGACGCCGCAAAGCGTTCGCCGGTCGGATATTTCGGTCGGGGTGCCGTCAAATGTGGAGCCTCCGCCTCGGCAGACGGTCATCGTACCGGCTGCTGCGGCAGAGAAGGTGACGCAGCTCTTCTGGTCCCGCCTTCGGCATCGCACCGGTGTCGTCGTCTCGTCACCGGGCGATACGGGGAAAGCTGCGGCCTCCCTTGGCGAAGATCCGCTGAAGACCACGCCCGACATGACGGCGGCGGCCGTGGCCAAGAAGCTGAAGCAGGATGCCGCTCTGATCGGGCAGGTGTTGGTCTATCAGGAGCGAGTGGGCAGTCGGCTCGGGGCGAACCCTCCGGCCTCTGTCGGGTTTGAGGTCAAAGTGGTGGCAGCGGACGGGCAGGTGTTGTGGGTCGGCAACTACTATGAACGCCAACGGCCGATGACCGAAGACTTTATGGGGTTCATTCATCGCTGGGCGTTCGTCACAGCGGACGAGCTGGCGGAGTACGGCGTGGATGAAGTGTTGAAAGAATTTCCATTCGGAGCAGGGGGAGAGAAGTAACGTGCTTGTGATTCCAGCCATCGATTTGAAAGACGGGCGTTGTGTGCGGTTGCGCCAGGGCGATATGGCCGCAGAGACGGTGTACTCGGAGGATGTCCCGGCGGTGGCTCGGAAGTGGCAACAGGGCGGGGCCGGCCTCATTCATGTCGTTGATTTGAACGGCGCGGTCGACGGGGAACCCAGGAATCTTCCGCAGATCGAAGCGGTGATGAAGACGGTGAGTGTGAAAGTGCAGGTCGGCGGCGGAATTCGTACGATCGAGACGGTACGGCGCTATCTCAATGCCGGTGTCTCGCGCGTGGTGCTTGGGACTGCCGCGCTCACGGATCGCGCGTTTCTTGAACAGGCCTGCCGGGAATTCCCCCGGCGCATTCTGCTCGGGCTCGACGCGCGTGACGGCAGGGTAGCGGTGAAGGGGTGGACGGCCGTATCGGACACGAAGGCGATCGATCTGCTCAAAGACCTTGCCGGGCTCGCGATCAGCGCGGTGATCTATACCGACATTTCGCGCGATGGCATGCTGGGCGGGCCCAATATTCCGGCGTTACAAGAGGTGGTCAGGCATTCAGCTTTCCCCGTCATTGCCTCGGGTGGCATCACGCGGGTGGAGGATCTGCAAGCCGTTCATGCGCTCGGCCCTCGCATCGAAGG
>CAYHNM010000066.1:2172-5006 GCA_964357985.1 uncultured Nitrospira sp.
GTGACCGTCGGCGGCGGGGTTCGGACGCTGGACGATATCCGAGCGTTGCTCAATGCCGGCGCCGACAAAGTGAGTATCAACACGGCGGCGGTTCAACGGCCGGAATTTGTACGAGAGGCAGCGCAGAAATTCGGGACGCAGTGTATCGTCGTCGCAATCGATGCCAAGCGAAGCGCTACGCCTGGTCGATGGGAAGTCTTTACGCATGGCGGGCGCAAGTCCACCGGACTTGATGCGGTAGAGTGGGCGAAGCGGATGGAAACCTATGGGGCAGGCGAGATCCTGCTGACGAGCATGGATCAAGACGGCCAACAAAGCGGCTATGATCTGGGCCTGACGGCGGCTGTTTCAGAAACCGTCTCGATTCCTGTGATCGCCTCAGGAGGGGTCGGGACGCTCGAGCATCTCTATGACGGGTTCACGAAGGGGAAGGCGGACGCGGTGCTGGCTGCGTCGATTTTTCACTTCCGGACGTATACGATTCCACAGGCCAAAGAATTTTTGCGTGAGAAAGGCGTGCCGGTGCGGCTTGATCAAGCCCCAGCGGTTGCGTGACATCATGGGACAAGGCGACGCAGCACAGGCATTCAAGTTTGATGGGCAGGGACTGATTCCCGCCGTTGTGCAGGACTGGCTGGACGGAACGGTCCTGATGGTCGGGTATATGAACCAGGATGCGTTGAATCAAACCGTGGCCACCAGAACAGTTCACTTCTGGAGCCGGTCGCGCCAGAAGCTCTGGGAAAAAGGTGAAACATCCGGGAACAAACTCCACGTCAGAACCCTCTTTGTGGATTGCGATCGCGATACGATTCTTGTGAAGGCGCAACCGGTCGGGCCGACTTGTCACACGGGCGAGCGGGCCTGTTTCTTCACGCCTCTAGATGAGTCTGGTGCAATAGTCACCGAAAAAACTAACGAAGCTGCAGGCGGTATTCTTGAGGCGGTGCTGCGAACGATCGAAACGCGTCGTGCCAATCCCCAGCCGGGGTCCTACACGACGAAGCTCTTCGAAGGAGGCCACGACAAGATCCTCAAGAAAGTGGCAGAGGAAGCCGGCGAAGTGCTGCTGGCGTCCAAGGGTGGGAAGAAAGAGGAAATCGTTTACGAGATTGCCGATCTGTTTTTTCATACGCTCATGGTCTTGGGCTACCATGAGATTCCTCTGTCCGTGATCTATCAAGAATTGGCGAAGCGTTTTGGGAAGTCCGGTCTCAGGACGGAACAATAGCCAGGGAGGGCACGGTGAGTACCTGCATTTTTTGCCGTATCGTCGATGGCAGCATTCCCGCAAAAGTGGTGTATCAGGACGAGCATACATTGGCGTTCGATGATGTCAGCCCCCAAGCGCCTGTCCATACGCTGGTGATCCCAAAGCGGCATGTCGCAGCGATTCAGGATCTCGGCGAGTCCGATCAAGCGTTACTTGGCCAATTGCTCCTGACTTGTCGAAAGGTCGCCACGGACAAGGGGCTGGCCGAGCCGGGTTATCGTATTGTGGCCAATACCGGTCGGGATGGAGGCCAGTCTGTGTTTCACCTGCATTTCCACGTGCTTGGCGGTCGCCACCTCGGCTGGCCTCCGGGCTAGCCGGTCTCCCTTATAATTGACAGGGTTTCAAGCGGTCTGATACCCTGACCAGTCAAATTTTCCGATCATTTACAGGCTAGCTCGTCGGTCGACTATGACGGGTGCAAAGGAGCCAGGACTCTCGTGGGCCGAGGCCTGATTTCTGACGACATCATCAACCAGATTCGTGACCGGATCGATATCGCGGATATCGTCGGCCATCATGTCTCGCTCACCAGGGCTGGACAGAATCTGAAGGGGTTGTGTCCGTTCCATCAGGAAAAAAGTCCGTCGTTTACGGTGAGCCCCTCACGGCAGATTTTTCATTGTTTCGGTTGTGGCGCCGGCGGCAATGTGTTTTCATTTTTGACGCGGATTACGGGAGCCAGTTTCCCGGAAGTGGTGCGTGATCTCGGTCGTAAGGTCGGCATCGAGGTTCAGGAGTCGGCCGGATTCAATCCGCAGGCCGCTCAGTTCGGGCGTATTGAGCAAGTGAACCAGGCTGCGTCTTCGTGGTTTCACAAGAATCTACAGGATGCAAACGCTGGTGAGCCCGCACGGGCCTATCTCGCGGAGCGGGGAATTGAGCCGGCCACGATGACACGATTTGCCATCGGTGTGGCCTTGGGGGAATGGGAAGGGTTGATCAAGGCATTGACGCATCAAGGGTTTACGTCCGGCGATTTGGCGGCGGCCGGGTTGACCATTGCGCGGGAGCAGGCGGGGAAAGGGGCCACGGGTTTCTATGATCGATTCCGGGCCCGTGTCATGTTTCCGATCGTCGACTTGCGCAAACGCGTTGTGGGATTCGGCGGACGGACGCTCGGTGACGGCACGCCCAAGTATTTGAATTCCCCCGATACGCCTTTATTCAAAAAGGGCCAGACGCTGTTTGCATTCGATCAGGCGCGCGAAGCGATCGCCCGAACGAAGACCGTGATTGTGGTGGAAGGCTACTTCGACGCGATTGCGTTGCATCAGGCCGGGATCACCCATACCGTGGCAACGCTCGGCACGGCGCTGACGGTAGAGCATATTCAAGCCCTCCGGCGGTTTGCGACGAATGTCGTGTTGTTGTTCGATCCGGATGCGGCCGGTGTGCGGGCGGCGTTGCGCGGGTTGGATTTGTTTGTGAACAGCGGCCTCGGGGTCAAGGTGGTGACGTTGCCGGACGGAGACGATCCTGACACGTATGTACGGAAAGCCGGCGCAGAGGCGTTTGCGCGGCTCGAGGCGGCGGCTCCGAGCCTGTTAGACTATGCGTT
>CAYHNM010000066.1:5106-7147 GCA_964357985.1 uncultured Nitrospira sp.
ATCTCACGCCTCAAAGGGGCTGAACGTGAAGGACGTTGGGAAGACGTGCAGTCGATCAATCTGCAAGTGAATGAATTGCAAATGCGGAAAGCCGGCACGCCAGTCGCCGGCACAGTCTCATTGGTGAAGGAGTAGTTATGGCGAAGCAAGAGTTGCTCGGCGAGGTGAAAAAACTCATTACGATGGGGAAGGAAAAAGGCTTCCTGACCTACGATGAGTTGAATAACACCCTGCCGGCGGAGGTGGTGTCCTCCGACCAGTTCGGCAGCATCATGACGATGTTCGGCGAATTGGACATTGAGATTGTGGATGCGCCGGATGGCGAGCGGACGCAGAAGCGCACGGAGCGGGGCGAGGCCGCCGACGATACGGAGGAAGCGGAGACCGAGACTGAGGCGGAGGCAGAGGAAGAAAACGAAAAGCCGATCGATCTCACGCCCGGTGCCTTGAGCCGCACGGATGACCCGGTTCGCCTGTATTTGAAGGAAATGGGCAGTGTGGCCCTGCTGAGTCGCGAAGGGGAAATCGAGATCGCGAAGCGGATTGAAGAAGGGAAGAAGGAAGTGGCGTCGGTGATCTACGGCTTGCCGATGACCATCGAGTTTGTCCTGGCCCTGCGCGATCAGTTGAAGGATGCGAAGATCGATGTCCGCGAGATCGTGCCGGTAAAGGAAACCGAAGAGGAGCTCGAAGAGGAGCAGCAGCCGATCGAGCGGGATTATGAAGAGCTGCGCGTGAAGACGCTGGAGGCCTTGAATACGGTCCGGAAAGTTTCGTTGTCGCTGAAGGCGCTTGTCGAAAAAGAAAAGTCTATCGGCAATGATCCGGCGAAGCAAAAGCAATACAAGAAGCAGTTCGATCTGGCCCGTCAGCAGGTCGTCGATAAGATCGAATCGGTGAATCTGCACGGCGTGCTGAAAGATCGCATGGTGCAGCGGGTGCGCGATTTGGCCGTGCAGTTCCGTATGGCCGAGCGGGAAGTCGCCAGCTGTCAGCGGCGCATTGGAATCGGCGGCGAGGCCGGTGCCGAGCAGCTCAGGAAAATGTGCCGGACGAGGCCGGATTTTCTGGCCGTCAGACGAAAGGCCGGAGTGTCCGAGGAGACCCTGTCGGACATCAAGAAAATCTATCAGGCTGCGAAGGCGCGGATCAAGCAATTGGAAACCGAAGAGGCCTTGGTGCCGGCAGAGGAAATCAAAGATGCCGTGAAGCATCTGGATGTCGCCGAGGACAAGGTGAAGCGCGGGAAAGCGGAACTGGTAGAGGCCAATCTGCGTCTCGTGGTGAGTATTGCCAAGAAGTATACGAATCGCGGATTGCAGTTTCTGGATCTGATTCAGGAAGGCAATATCGGGCTGATGAAGGCGGTGGATAAGTTTGAGTATCAGCGCGGCTACAAGTTCAGTACCTACGCGACCTGGTGGATCCGGCAGGCCATCACTCGGGCCATTGCGGACCAGGCGCGTACGATCCGCATTCCGGTGCATATGATTGAAACGATCAATAAGCTGATCCGGACATCACGCCATCTGGTTCAGAAACTTGGACGGGAGCCGTTACCGGAGGAAATTGCCGAACGGATGGACTTGCCGCTCGATAAGGTCCGGAAGATTCTCAAGATCGCGCGTGAGCCGATTTCTCTGGAAACGCCGATCGGTGAAGAAGAAGACAGTCATTTGGGTGATTTCATCGAAGATAAGAAGGCGGTCTCCCCGCTGGAAGCCGCGATTCGATACGATTTGCAACGCCAGATCAACAGTGCGCTGGAAACGCTGACCCCGCGAGAAGAAAAGGTCTTGCGGAAGCGGTTTGGGATCGGCGAGGCGACCGACCACACTTTGGAAGAAGTCGGGCAGGACTTTGAAGTGACCCGTGAGCGTATCCGGCAGATCGAAGCCAAAGCCTTGCGGAAGTTGCGGCATCCGAGCCGGAGCAAGAAGCTCAGAAGCTTTGTCGAAAGCGTGTAAAGCCAGGCCGTCCGTGAGTCATTTGACTCCATGGGAGGCGCGGCCTAGAATCATCCGACCTGTGTCGGGTGAGC
>CAYHNM010000067.1:0-7140 GCA_964357985.1 uncultured Nitrospira sp.
TTCGCGAGGGCGGCAAGACGGTCGGCTCCGGCGTGGTCACCGAAATTCTGGCGTAACGACGGTCTGAAGAGCGAGGTGATCGTTTCGGTCCCTCTTTCTTGGTCCATGAGCGTATTCGCCTAACGAGGAGAGTGAGATGCGTGAGGTTATCGATTTAGCGTGCACGGTCTGCAAGCAGCGGAACTATTCGACCAACAAGAATAAGAAGAACGATCCGGACCGGTTGGAGCGGAATAAGTTCTGTAAGTTCTGTCGGAAGCATATTGCCCATAAAGAAGTGAAGTAAGCCGAAGCCGGCGTCGTGCCGGCGATGCGGATCTTGTAGGGGCATGGTGTCAATGGCAGCACCTCGGTCTCCAAAACCGATGGTCTAGGTTCAAATCCTAGTGCCCCTGCCACACTGAGCATGCTCGGGAGCGGTGTGATGGTTGCGGGGCTGCGCTGGATGATGGGTTGAAGAGGCGGAGGGGCTGATGTTCAAGCGGATGACCGAATCTATAAAATTGTTCCTCGCGGAAGTTCGCGCGGAGTTGAAGAAGGTGTCGTTTCCGAGCAGGGCTGAAACTGTCGGTTCAACGACTGTGGTGATTGTGTTTTGCATCCTGATGTCGCTCTATTTGTCGGTGATCGACTCGTTTCTGGTGTGGCTGGTCAGTAAGATTATTTGATCGTTCGACGGATGTGCGTCTCGCGGAGGCGCGTCCTGATTTCTTGACCTGAGGGTGGGGCATGACAAAAAACTGGTACGTCATTCATACGTACGCGGGGTTTGAGGGACGCGTGAAGACCAGCCTCTTAGAGCGGGCCAATCAGATGGGGCTCGTCGAGAAGCTCGGTCAGGTCCTGGTTCCGACCGAAGATGTGATTGAAATCAAGGACGGGAAGCGGCGGACGTCGCGACGGAAGTTTTTCCCCGGCTATGTGCTGGTGGAGCTGGAAACGCCGTTGCAAGACGAGACGATGCAGATGATCAAGGAGACCCCGAAGGTCACCGGATTTGTCGGAGGTGGCGCGCTCCCGCTTCCGCTGACGACCGAGGAAGTGGAGTCGCTGCTCAAGCAGGTCGATGCCGGACAGTCCGGGCCGCGCGAGCAGGTCAAGTTCATCAAGGGCGACAATGTTCGCATCGTCGACGGCCCGTTCCTGGGCTTCAACGGGTTGGTGGACGAGGTGGATCAGGATCATAGTCGGTTGAAGTTGATGGTCAGTATTTTCGGACGCTCGACGCCGGTGGAACTGGGGTTCCTGCAGGTTGAGCGAATTTAAGGTGTGCCGTTGTTGCTGTTGAACGTGGCAGCGCTGACGTTCTGAGGAGATTCACATGGCAAAGGAAGTATCCGCTCTCATCAAGTTGCAGATTCCTGCTGGGAAGGCCAATCCGGCTCCTCCCGTCGGCCCGTCGCTCGGTCAGCACGGCGTCAACATCATGGAGTTCTGCAAGCAGTTCAACGCGAAGACCCAGAAGGAAGGCGACAGCATTATTCCGGTGGTCATCACCGTGTATAAGGATCGATCCTTTACCTTCATTATGAAGACGCCTCCGGCGTCGGATCTGTTGAAGAAAGCGGCGGGCATCATCAAGGGATCGGGCGTGCCGCAAAAAGATAAGGTCGGAAAGATTACTCAGGCTCAGCTGCGCGAAATCGCCCAGAAGAAGCAATCCGATTTGAATGCGGCCGACCTGGAAGGGGCGATCAAGATCATTGCCGGAACGGCCAGAAGCATGGGTGTCGTAGTACAGGGATAGCGCGGACAGCGTTCGGGAAGAAGGAGTACGAGGTATGGGAAAGAAGATGAAGGCCGCGTTGGAGAAGGTCGAACCGCGCATGTACGCCTTGCGTGAAGCCGTCGACGTCGTCAAGAAGTCGGCCTATGCGAAGTTCGATGAGTCGGTCGATATTGCCTTGCGGTTGGGTGTCGATCCGAAGCGATCCGACCAAATGGTGCGGGGCACGACGGCGTTGCCGCATGGGACGGGCAAGAAGGTCCGTGTCCTGGTATTCGCCAAGGGAGACAAAGAGCAGGAGGCGCGTCAGGCCGGCGCCGACTACGTGGGATCCGACGATCTCATGGAGAAGATCAAGGGCGGATGGATGGATTTCGACTATGCCATCTCTACGCCGGATCTCATGGCATCGGTGGGAAAGTTGGGAAAGCAGCTCGGACCTCGCGGCCTCATGCCGAATCCGAAGACCGGCACGGTGACCTTCGAAGTCGGGAAAGCTGTGGCGGAAATTCGCAAGGGCCGGGTCGAGTTCAAGGTCGAGAAGGCGGGTATCGTACAGGTGGCGGTCGGCAAGGTGTCGTTTGACATCGACAAGCTGTACGACAACGCCTCGGCCATTCTTGAATCCGTCATCAAGGCGAAGCCGGCGTCCTGCAAGGGCCGCTATCTGAAGAGCGCCACGATTTCTAGCACCATGGGTCCTGGAGTGCAGTTGGATGCGATGGCGTTGACCAAGCAGTGGAGTTAAGCGAGCGCCGGCGTGGCCGGCGTCTGGAGAGAAAGGGTCAGGTATGAAGAAGGATCTTAAAGCACCAGCGGTTGCGGAACTTGCCGAGTTATTCGGCCGCGCAAGAATCGCGATCTTGACCGAATCTGTCGGTCTTCCGGTGAATCAAGTCACCGAGCTGCGCAAGCAATTGCGCGGGGTGAAGGCCGAGTACCGGATCATGAAGAATACCCTCGCGATTCGGGCTTCCGAGGGGACCGGCTTGGCCGGTCTCAAGGCGCATCTCAAGGGCCCGACGGGAATGGTGATCGGATACGACGATCCCGTCTTGCCTGCCAAGATCCTGCGGGATTGGATCGGGGCGGAGAAGCGGGAAGAGAAAATCAAGGTCACGGTCGGAGTGTTGGAAGGAAAGCTCGTGCAGGCGGCGGATCTCGCAGCCATTGCCAAGCTTCCCAAGAAGGAAGTGCTCATTGCTATGTTGTTGTCGGCCATGCAGGGGCCGATACGCGGCGTGGTCTATACATTGAGCGCAGTGTTGTCAAAATTTGTGCGAGTTGTTGCAGCCATTCAGGACAAAAAGAAAGGGGAGGGAGACATGTCAGCTACCACTACAAAATTTTCGCAGGAAGAATTGATCAAGGCCATTGAGGGCATGAGCGTGCTCGACTTGGCGGAGTTGGTGAAGGGCTTGGAGACCCGCTTTGGCGTCACCGCCGCGGCGCCTGTCGCCATGGCCGCAGCTCCGGCTGCCGGCGCTGCTGCTGCTGTCGAAGAGAAGACCGCGTTCGACGTGATTCTCGTATCAGCTCCTGCCGACAAGAAGATCCAGGTCATCAAGGTGGTGCGTGAATTGACGAGCCTTGGCCTGAAGGAAGCGAAGGATCTCGTGGAAGGCGCGCCGAAGCCCGTGAAGATCGGCGCGACGAAGGAAGAGTCCGACACCATGAAGAAGAAGCTCGAAGAGAGCGGTGCCAAGGTCGAGATTAAGTAAGCAGCATTGTCCGATCGTCTTCGGGTGCTGTCCCAACTGACGGCACCCGAAGCCAACCATAGTGTGTGGAGGAGTGCGCATGCCCGAAACGACTCTTCAGGAGTTCGTCGAACGGAAAGATTACTCACGCATCCGGGCCAGCATCGCTATCCCTGACCTGATTGAAATTCAAAAGCGCTCGTACGAAGAGTTCCTGCAAATGGAAGTCGAGCCCGAGCGCCGTAAGGATCAGGGCTTGCAGGCCGCGCTGGCCAGTGTCTTCCCGATTCCTGACTATAACAATACGGCCGTACTGGAGTTCTCCAGCTATACCCTGGGGACGCCCAAGTACGACGAGCGAGAGTGCATTGAACAGGGCATGACCTTCGCGGTCCCGCTCAAGCTTCGCGTGCGCCTGGTCGTGTTCGACAAGGAAGATAAAGGCCCACGAAAGAAGGTGCTGGACGTCCGCGAGCAGGAAGTCTATGTCGGCGAATTGCCGCTTATGACGGAGCGCGGCACGTTCATTATCAACGGGACCGAGCGGGTCGTCGTGAGTCAGCTGCACCGTTCACCGGGCGCATCGTTCACCCACGACAAGGGGCGTACCCATGCCAGCGGGAAGGTGTTGTACTCGGCGCGCATTATTCCCTATCGAGGATCCTGGCTGGATTTCGAGTTTGACGCGAAGGACATCCTTTACGTGCGGATCGACCGCCGGCGAAAAATGCCGACGACGATTCTGCTGAAGGCCTTTAATTTTTCCAGCGACGATCTGCTGAAGATGTACTATCCCGTCGAAGAAATTCGGCTGGTGAAGGGGAAGCTGTTCCGGAAGCTGGATGCCGATATTCATCAGGGGCTTCGAGCCTCTGCCGAGGTCACGGAAAAGGGGAGCAAGGAACCGCTCGTGCGCGAGGGAGCCAAGCTGACCAAGGGGCTCATCGCCAAGCTGAAGGCCGCGGGCGTGAAAGAGATTCCGCTGACGCCTGAAGAGCTGGTCGGTCGTGCGATCTTGACGGAAATCGTGGATGCCAAGAAGAACAAGATTGCCGAGAAGAATCAGCGGCTGACGGCGGAGATCGTCGAGAAGATCCTCGAAAGCGACGTCGAAGAGTTCAAGGTCATCTATTTCGACACGGCGACTGCAACGCCGGTCATTCTCGACACGCTCGAAATGGAAAAGATCGAGACCAAAGAAGAAGCGATGGTCGAGATCTATCGCCGCTTGCGTCCGGGAGAGACTCCCTCTGTGGAGACCGCCCGTGCGCTGTTCGACAACCTGTTCCTGAATTCCAAGCGGTATGACCTGTCTCCGGTTGGTCGGCTGAAGCTGAACAGCAAGCTGACGCTGGATCTGCCGCTTGAGCAGCGAACCTTGACCGCGCAGGATATCGTCGAGGTCATCCGCTATCTCGTGAATCTGAAGATGGGTAAAGGCGACATCGACGATATCGACCACTTGGGCAATCGTCGTGTGCGCTCGGTCGGCGAACTGTTGGAGAATCAATTCCGGCTCGGGCTTGTGCGGATGGAGCGGAGCATCAAGGAGCGCATGAATCTCCTGGATATGGAGACGGTGCTTCCTCACGATCTCATCAATGCCAAGCCGGTCGTCGCGGCCGTGAAGGAATTTTTCAGCAGCAGTCAGTTGTCGCAGTTCATGGACCAGACGAATCCCTTGGCCGAAATCACCCACAAACGCCGCTTGTCGGCTCTTGGGCCGGGCGGTTTGACTCGGGAGCGGGCCGGTTTTGAAGTGCGCGACGTGCACCCGTCTCACTATAGTCGCATTTGTCCGATCGAAACGCCGGAAGGTCCGAACATCGGTCTGATTACGTCTTTGGCGACATACGCCCGGATCAATCAGTTCGGGTTCATCGAGGCGCCGTATCGGAAGGTGGTGAAGGGGCGCGTCTCTGACGAGATCGAATTCCTTTCGGCCATCGAAGGCGATAAGTATCTCATCGCGCAGGCCAACTCGACTGTCGATAACGGCGGGCGTTTGACTTCCGAAATGATTACGGCGCGTCATGGCGGGGACTTCGTCACGGCGACGCCGGACAAGATCGACTACATGGACGTCTCGCCGAAGCAGGTGGTCAGCGTCGCGACCGCGTTGGTCCCGTTCCTGGAACACGACGACGCGAACCGCGCCTTGATGGGATCCAACATGCAACGCCAGGCGGTGCCGTTGGTCACATCCGACTCACCGCTCGTGGGAACCGGGATGGAAGCTGTCGTGGCTAGAGATTCGGGCTACGTGGTTCAGGCGCGTCGACCCGGAGTGGTGGAGAGCGTGGATGCGACCCGCATCGTAGTGCGCGCTGAGGGCAAGGAAGGGCGCAAGGGGAAGGATTCAGGTCTGGATGTGTATGACCTGATTAAGTTCCAGCGCTCGAACCAGAACACCTGTATTACCCAGACGCCGGTGGTCAGATTGGGACAGCCGGTGAAGGTCGGGCAGGTACTGGCCGATGGTCCGGCCATCGATCATGGAGAATTGGCGTTGGGGAAGAACATCCTGGTGGCCTTCATGCCCTGGGGCGGATACAACTTCGAAGACGCGATTCTCTTGAGCGAGAAACTGGTTCGTGAGGATGCGTTTACGTCCATTCACATTGAAGAGTTTGAGCTGGAAGCGCGGGACACGAAGCTGGGCAAGGAGGAGGTGACCCGCGATATTCCGAATATCGGAGAGGAAGCGCTCCGCAATCTCGACGAGAGCGGCATCATTCGCATCGGCGCGGAAGTCAAGCCGGGCGATATTCTGGTCGGCAAGGTCACGCCGAAGGGCGAGACGCAGCTGACACCGGAAGAGAAGTTGCTGCGGGCGATCTTCGGTGAGAAGGCCGGCGATGTGAAAGACACGTCGCTGACCGTTCCCCCGGGTGTCGAAGGGATCGTGGTCGACGTTAAGATCTTCTCCCGCAAAGGGCTGGATAAAGACGAGCGCTCCAAGAGCATCGAGAGCGACGACCAGATGAAGTTGCAGCGCGATCATCATGAAGAGCTGCGCATCATCGATGAAGAGAAGACGAAGAAGATTCGCAAGCTCTTGCTTGGTAAAGTGGTCGGTCGCGATTTGATGGATCCGGATACCGGCGATGTCATTCTGAAGAAGAAGGGCAAGCTGACGGCCGAGATTCTCAAGCGGCTCCCTGACGATACCGTGCGCCACATCATCTTGAGCGATCCGGATGAGCAGAAGGAACTCGAAGATGTGGAGCGGCGGGCGAAGGAGCAGATCGAGATTCTCCAGACGCTGTATGACGAGAAAGTCGGACGTCTGAAGCGCGGCGATGAATTGCCTCCCGGCGTGATCAAGCTGGTGAAGGTGTATGTCGCGATGAAGCGCAAGATTCAGGTCGGCGACAAAATGGCGGGACGACATGGAAACAAGGGTGTCGTGTCGCGAGTGTTGCCGGAAGAGGATATGCCTTATTTGCCGGACGGCACACCGGTCGAGATCGTCTTGAATCCTCTCGGCGTGCCCTCACGTATGAACGTGGGGCAGATCTTGGAGACGCACCTCGGGTGGGCGGCCAAGGCGCTGGGGATCAAGGTGGCGAGCCCTGTGTTCGATGGGGCATCGGAAAAAGAAATCAAGGATCTGCTCACGAAGGCGAAATTGCCGCCGAGCGGACAAAGCACATTGGTAGACGGAAGAACCGGGGAGACCTTTGCCAGTCCGGTCACCGTCGGCTACATGTA
>CAYHNM010000068.1:0-7110 GCA_964357985.1 uncultured Nitrospira sp.
TGGTGGATTCGCCAATACATTGAACGGGCCATCATCAATCAGGGCAAGCTCGTGCGTTTGCCGGTACATGTGGTGGAGCGGCTGAACCGGTATATGGGGAAGGTTGAGCAGTTGGTGCAGGAGCTTGGCCGGGAACCGTTGGCGCACGAAGTCGCGAAGAAGATGAAGACCAACGAGGAAGAGATCCTCGATCTGAAGCAGTTGACCCGGACGACCTGTTCGCTGGATAGCCCCATTAACGATCGCACGGATACCTTTCTGCGCGATGTCATCGAAGATCCCATGTGCATGTCTCCCGACGATACGGCAGATGGGGTCCGGCGCCGTACGGAACTGATGAGTTGGGTCAAGGAGTTGCCTGAAAAAGAGCAAACTGTTATTGTGTCGCGGTTTGGGCTCGACGGTGACGAGTCGAAGACGCTGGAAGAAATCGGCCGGGAGATGGGGTTGACCCGTGAGCGGGTCCGCCAGATCGAAACAACGGCGTTAGTCCGGCTTCGGGGCACCATCGAGCGAAAGACCATGACGCAGGCCGACCTGCTCTAATTCCGGAGACCGCCATCAATTATCAAGCCCTCATCCGCGAAGTGCCGGATTTCCCTAAGCCCGGTATTCTCTTTTACGACATTACGACATTGCTGAAGGACGCAGCGGCTTTTCGCGCGCTGACCGACGACCTCACTGCACGATACCAAGATTCACGGATCGATAAGGTGGTGGGTATCGAGTCGCGAGGATTTATCTTTGGAGGCGTGTTAGCCGGGCGGCTGGGGGCCGGGTTTGTCCCGGTTCGCAAACCGGGCAAATTGCCGGCCGATTGCTTCGAGGTGAAGTACAGTCTTGAATATGGATCGAACACCTTGGCGATCCATCGGGATGCCATCGGATCGGGAGAGCGTGTCTTGATCGTAGACGATCTCCTCGCTACGGGAGGGACGGCCGAGGCGACAATCAGCCTGATCCGCCAACTCGGAGGAGAAGTCGTCGGACTCGATTTTCTGGTTGAGCTGAAGGGGCTCAAAGGAAGAGAAAAACTCGCTGGCTATCCTGTGCATTCGACGATCCTCTATTCCTAGGGTTCTCCTGGTTAGTGACCACTAGCCCTTGTCAAAGCCTACATGCCGTGATATAGATGCCGGACTTTTTTTGGGGGACTCTCTACCCAAGGAGCATTATTCTATGGCGACCAAAGTGTCTGCAAAAAAGAAAACGGAAGTGAAAAAGACCAAGCCGGCCTCTGCGGTTGAATCCAAGAAGGCGGCTCCTGCTGTCGTAGTGACGGCGAAGGCGGCTCCTGCGCAGATTATCATTGAGGCGTTGCGTCCCAAAGAATCGGCGAAAGACCGGGACGCCCGTGAACGCCGCCAAGAAACATTGCACCAGATGTTGATGGGCAAACGCCAAGAGATCATTCGTGAAATCGAAGGCAACCTGGGGCAGTCATTGACCGAAGATCAGCAGCGCCGACTGGAGTCTGCCCGTGATGTCGGTGACCAGGCGTTGATGGATCTTGATCGCGAACTCGGCATTTCACTCATGGAGATGCGTAATCGCCGCCGGCAAGCCATCGATGAGTCGCTCAATCGCTTGCGTGACGGCACCTATGGCATGTGCGCTGAGTGTGGCATTGAGATCAGCGAGAAGCGGCTTCAGGCCGTGCCCTTTGCCAAGCTCTGCGTCGAGTGTCAGTCCAAAGCCGAGTTGCTGGAAAAGATTGAAAAGGAAGAAGATCGCGATTGATCGCGATCTTCATTTCGCGCTCCGCCATGTACTGAGCCGCTTCATTTTTTCCGTGCGGTGCTGCATGAAATCTTCTACCGGGGCTGATGTGTCCGGTTTTCCCTCCATCCATGCCTCATGACGCAACACCTCAGCGCCGTGCCGTGGTCCTCCTGAGTGGAGGACTGGATTCGACGGTCACCGCTGCTGTAGCCAGGCAAGAGGGGTTCGCGCTCTATCTGCTGACCATTGCCTATCGTCAGCGACACGCTGTTGAGGTCAAGCAAGCCAAACAGGTGGCTGCCGCGTTCGGCGTCCAAAACCATCTGGTCGTGGATGTGGATCTCCGCGCGTTGGGGGGATCAGCGCTGACCGGAGATCTGGCCGTTCCCAAGGATCGTAGGGAGCAGGAGCGGGCGCAGGGTATTCCGATCACCTATGTCCCTGCCAGAAACCTGATCTTCTTATCGTTGGCTGCGGCCCATGCTGAAGTCGTAGGAGCGTCGGTCATTTATTTCGGGGCTAATGTGCTGGATTACTCAGGCTATCCCGATTGCCGTCCTGAATTTATCCGCGCATTCGAGCAGGCCGTCGCGGCCGGCACGAAGAGCGGCGTCGAGGGGACGCGCCTGGCAGTCCGCGCCCCATTGTTGACGCTGTCCAAGGCGGAGATTATTCAATTGGGCATGAAACTCCACGCGCCGCTTCATCTGACTCATAGCTGCTATGATCCGATCGGGTCGCTGGCCTGCGGCCGTTGTGATAGCTGTCTCATTCGCCGCCAGGGATTTGCCCAAGCGGGAGTTGAGGATCCGGTCGCATATGCGGTACTCTGAGGACGTTGAAACAAGCCGCCAGCGTCGTTCCCTGCCTTCGCCGAAGCGCTTCGCGCAGGCAGGTCGCATCCCTCGGACCCTCAACGTACCGAGCCTGCTGGAGGCAAAATACCTATCCGCTCGCATCTGATCGAAGCGAGCGGTTCGAGCGAAGCTCGGTTTGTACCTCCTCGGCCCTTCGCTCGCTGCGGCCTTGCTGAACGGCTGGTTTGAACATCCTCTAGGAGTGCTCAATACCTATGTCTCCTGAAGAATTTTTCATGTATCTGACGATCGGGTTGATCGTCCTCGTGCCGGTCGGTGCACGGGTGTATCGTCGTATCACGCTGGCGAAGACGCAGGCGATGTTGCAAGAGCAATTCGGGCAGCCCTCGCGGCCCTCCGATCAATCCACTCCGAAGGGGTAATTTGTCGATGAAGATCTCACGGGCGTGTGGCATGGTGGTCCTCTTTTGTGTTGTGGGTGTGGCTCCGGCTTGTAGCCAAGGCGAGTCGGCACCGAAGGCCGTTGCGACCGGCGCGGTCCCCGCGGATGTGCAGCCGGGAGAGAGCAAGTTCAAAGCCAATTGTTCTGTCTGCCATGGCGTGGGCGGAGTCGGTACAAGCCAGGGCCCCCCGTTGGTCCATAAAATTTATGAACCGAACCATCATGGCGATGCTACCTTCCAGCGAGCTGCGGCTAACGGGGTGAAGGCCCACCACTGGGAATTCGGGAACATGCCGAAAATCGATGCGGTGACCCCCGAAGAGGTGGATCAGATCATTAAGTATGTGCGCTGGTTGCAGAAGCAAGCAGGTATTTTCTAGCGGCCTTCACGGCGTCCCGCCTTCCGTCGTCAGTTCTCATCGAGTTGCTACAGGGTCTCTTGCCCCGGTTTGACAATCCGTCAAAGCGCTTCGTAAGGTATTGCCAGGAGATTGGTTCGCCGCTGATAGGCGCCGGCTATTCAACCAGTACCGTCTGCGATGGAGACGGGGCTAACCGAGGGAGGGGCGTATGAGGAGAGACGCGAGCAGGTTGTGTGGAATCGTGTTGGCATTGGGATGGATGGCCTTGGGAACCGCATGCGTGGCCATTGAGGCAGGTCACGAAGGGGTGTTGGTCGAACAGCCGTTTTTCTTCGGCCATGGCGGTGTTGATCCGGTGCCGACCAAGACGGGACGAGTCATGGTGGCTCCGACGACCAAAGTGGTGGATGTGGATATCCGCCCGATCCAGTACTCCGAGCATTTCGATATCATCTCGGCAGAAAACGCGCCGGTCTCCTTCGATGCGTTCCTGATCGCCAACGTGATCGAGGGGAAATCGCCGGAGCTGATCAGTAAGTACGGCCCGAACTGGTATGCCAATAATGCGAAGGAAGCCTTTCGCACCTTCGTGCGTGAAGAAGTGCAGAAGTATCCGCTTTTCCAGCTGACGACCGATCCGACCACAAGACAGAAGCTGCAGGATGCCATCGCCAAAGAAGTGCAGACCAAGCTGATCGAGAAGCAAGGCATCCCTGTCCGGCTGAATCGCGTGGTCGTCGGGAGCATTCTGCCGCCCAAGGGCGTGGTGGAGCAAACGACGCAGACCATTATCCAGGAACAGCGCAAGATTACGATGGTGGAATTTCAAAAAGCGGAAGAGTCCCGTGAGAAAGCCGAAAAGCAACGCGGCATCGCGGACCGCGCCTATCGCGAATCGTTAGGCCTGACCGCGCCGGAGTTTGTCGACTTGCGCCGTATCGAAGTGCAGAAAGAAATCGTGCAGCACTCACCGTCCGCTCTGACCATCATCATGGGCCTGGAGCGAGTCGGCATCAACATGCCGCCGCTGGCATCGGGCCAGTAAGCGACCGGCGCTCTTTTTCGAGGGACCCCGGACTAGTGGTGTCTAGGGATTATGTGGCGTGGTTGGCCGAGCAGCATCTGATGTCAGACCAGGCAAGGCCCCCTGCCAAGTGAAAGAGGCGAGGGGCTATTGGGGTTATGTGAAGGGGAGTCTTCCGAAAGGGAGACTTCCCTTTTTATTAGCGGCTGAATGCGCCGGGTTGTCTCGTGGAGCGAGAAAGTGCTCGATGGAATGGCGGAGCGGCTGTAAGAGAGGCGGCGCAGACCATTACGCTGGAGCCGAGAGCGCCAGTGCATGGCTTCTGATGTCAACGGATGGCAGCGCGCGAACGGAACTGGCCGTCGCAATGAGCAGTGCACGCTCTTCCTGAGTCAGGCGGTGAAGGTCGCCCCCTTCAAAATACACAAGGGCTTTCAGGCTTTCGCTCGGCTGAAAAGCCGGTCCGTACAGGGCGCGTGCGCCGGCTAGTCCGTGGGAAAGGCTGACCCCGGCACGAAGCAGCGCGGCGATATCCTGGTAGTCTTTGGCCTCGATCCGCTGCAAGATGACCTTCAGTTTTGTGGCCATCAAATCATCGAGTGCCGCTACCTGCAGTACTCCATCAGCCGTCACGTCCGGTTCACCCACCCGCCCAAACGACAGCGTGCCAAAGAAGGAGACTTTCACATGCTGATCATTCGGGGTACTGGGAGGAACAAGAGCCGTGAACGAGTCGGGTGTGTCTTGGAGGAGGGTAGCCCGGTGAAGAAAGGGAAAGGAAGCTGAGAGGGCGCTCCGATTCAACGGCTGGTCCGTGAAGAAATCAAAATCGACGGAGGCTCGATGCCCGAGCCGCAAGGCGATCGCCGTTCCGCCGTAGAGCACAAACCCCATCTGTGGGGCCGGACGGAACGCTGTCCACAAGAGTTGCTGGGCAGGAGGCAAGATCTCTAGGTGCGGCGTGAAGATCTGAATCATGCGACAGCCCGTATGGGCATCGCGGGCACCTGATTGGGAGGAGCCAGCCCAAGCCGGTAGTGCCAATAGGCCCAGGAGCGTGGCGAGAATTGCCCGATCTCAGCCGTTCGTAGCACCTCACGGAGATAGTCGTCTCCTGTCAGCGCAACCAATGCCAACACATCGTCGTAGTCACCGAGGTTCATGACCTGGGCCGCCACGCGCTTCGGCATGGAGATGGCCACTTCCGGTGTGGTCCACCAGATATACTTGCGCGCAAAAGGAAGGAGTGAGGTTGGGTCAAATGGCATCATAATAGGGTGCTGCGACAAGGCCGTGTAAAAGAATTGTATGCCAGATTGGGACGATTGCCAATAACCTTGTACCGTGGGACTGCCATCGTGAGGTTGGCAGGCAATTGCGGCGCCGTCGAGGCTATGTGACGTATGAGAGGGAGTCTTCCGCAAGGGAGGCTCCCCGTTTCTTGGTGTCTGAAGCTATGTAGTAGCCGGGGGAAGGCTCTGGCAAAACAGGTCCACGGTTTTGCGAAACAGAAACAGTGCGCTGTCCTGAGGAGAGGCGGCGAGAGCGGCTTGTGCGGTAATGCGCAGGTCATCAGCGGTAATCCGGTGCCGTTGTGCGACGAGCAAGGCGTCTTCCAAATCGACATCGGTCCCGCGCCGTAGTTTTGCAAGAACGAAATCGATCGGCGCCAGGACGCTGACTCGGAGATCCGGTCGATTGAGAAGAACCGTGGCCCGGTCGCGGTAGCCCGGAGGCATTGCCACGACCGACCAGCCTGAAAAGTTTTGGGTCAGGTCAGCCGGCACCTGCGCGGCCGTCAGAAAGTTCAGCAATCCGTCGAGTGGGCCCACTACTTCCGCATCCACGTCGCGAGTTGCGCGATCGGGAATCCCATAGGCAGGCAGCGCGAGGGCGCCAACCAGAAGCAGGTCGAGCGTCGTTCCGGTCTCAGCGACATAGCGCGTGAGGAGCGCCATGAGTTGGTCAGTGTTGAGCGTGGGCAAAATACAGCGCCTCGGCAAAGGCTCGGTAGTCTCGGGAATCGACCGGGCCGGGGGTGGAGGGAAGCGGGGTGCGATTCAAGATAAAGGTAATCAGCCGGCGATAGTGGGTGTACCACCGGCATGCAGTCAGGAAGGCCTCCTGAACCGCCGGATCTGAATGCCAGGGAGAAAGATCCAGTCGATCATTCACGAGTATTTCAAGCCACAGCACCCGACGACCTCGGGCGGTAAGAAGGGCGTCCTCAATAGAAGACGTGCCCAAGTAGGCCGGTAAGAGCCGCAGGGGAGACTCGGCATGGGGTGCGGCGTGCGAGGCAACCATACGCGCAGTGTAGCATAGCGCCATCAAAATGAAGAACTAACAAGGGGAAAGGAGATCGTGCGCTGTGATGAGGCGTTCGAGCGGGGAGCACGGCTGCGCGGGATCTTCAATTAGCTAATCGAAGATCGGTTGCAAGGCCGGGCTCGTCCTTCCTCAGTGGGAAGCACGAGCTTGTGCGGGGCGACAAGAGGCGCGGTCATCCTGCCGGCATTTCCTTGCTCATCACCGAAGTCGCCCAACAAACAACGTAGATCCGTTCGGCTCTTGTAATGGGGCAGAGTTCGCCGTTGACAAGGGAGCCGAACAGTCGTTAATGTCGCGCCTGTTTTGGTTAGGAGTGGATACAAATGATGGCATTTCTGAGTGGCGAAGGCGAATGCGTGTGTCTTGCCGTCACGGGAAATCACAATTAAGGAGTTTCTGAACATGAGTGAG
>CAYHNM010000069.1:0-6923 GCA_964357985.1 uncultured Nitrospira sp.
ACTACGCGAAAGACACCAAGTATGTCATCGGGTATTCCAGTTCCAGTCACATGGGCTATGTGTTTCTTGGCATGGCAGCCCTGGATTACATCAGCCTCAGCGGGGCGGTGATCTATATGTTCGCCCACGCGATGGCCACGGGCATGCTCTTCTCGATGGCCGGCTGGGTCTACGATCAAACCCACACCCGCGATATTCCCTCACTCGGCGGGTTATCGAATAAGATGCCTTTTATCTCCGCCTGCTTCGTGGTGGGATGCATGGCATCCATCGGTATGCCGGGCACGATTAATTTCATCGCTGAAGTCATGATCATCGTGGGGAGCTGGAACAAATATCCCCTACAGGTGATTGTAGCCGTGCTCGGGATCGTGCTGACGATGGCCTACCTGTTTAAGATGATGCGGAGCCTGTTCTATGGCCCGATGGACCAGAAGTACAGTCACTCGCATGACGCCGTGGCCTTCGTCGACCGCCTCCCGCTCTTAATCATGATTTCCGTCAGCGTGGGATTCGGACTCTTCCCCATGCACCTGTATAACGTGGTTCGCTCAGGGGTCGATCCGCTCATCGCGAAGATCACACACGTCGTGCCCGTGGCCGCGCTTCCGGCTCCCGAGACACCGGCGACAGCATTGCACGAACAGTTAGCGGCCCGCGGTGCGCAGCTCCCTGACTCGCGCGTGGCTCAATAGGGTACCAGTCGACACTATGAACTTTGAACTCAACATGACGATTGCCGATCTCCTTCTCCTCTTGCCGGAGATCTTTCTGACACTCTGGCTCTGCCTGGTCTTGATTGTCGACTTTGCTTTTCCTCGACTGCCCAAGGAACAGCTGGCCTACTTAAGCGTCGTTGGACTCGTCGTCACTCTGGGCTGCCTCGCCTGGTTCGATTTGACACAGATATCGGGTTCGCTGTTCGGGCACATGTTCGTCCTCGATCGGATGGCCATCTTCTTCAAGATGTTCATCGTCGGCGCCAGCATTCTCGTAATCCTCGCCTCCATCGAATATGTCAACCGCTTTGCCTTTTTCCGTGGGGAATACTACTTCCTCATCGTCATGTCCGCGCTCGGCATGATGTTTATGGCCTCCGCCAACGATTTGCTGTCCCTCTTCGTCACCCTGGAGTTTTCCACATTCGGGTTCTATGTACTCGTGGCGTACCTGCGCGAGGACCTCGCCTCGAATGAAGCCGGCCTCAAGTTCTTTATTCTTGGTGTTTTTGCCGCCGGGCTCCTGGCCTACGGAATCAGCTTGGTCTACGGGGAAACCGGCAAGCTGGTCTTTTCAGATATGGCCTCTGCGCCGGCCACGCCGGGCTTGATCATCGGCTTCCTGTTGATCTTCGCGGCTCTCGGTTTCAAAATCGGCGCCGTCCCGTTCCATTCCTGGATTCCCGACACCTATCACGGTGCGCCCACGCCCGTGACGGCATTTCTCTCCATCGCGCCGAAGGGCGCAGCCATCGCCATCCTGCTCCGGTTGTTCTTCGTTGCCCTGTTCACTTTTAAACCGATGTGGGTGCTCTTGCTCGCAGCGGTCTCTGTCCTGTCGATGACCTACGCGAACATCGTGGCTATCGCCCAAACGAATATTAAGCGCCTCCTGGCCTATTCCGGCATTGCCCAAATCGGAAACGTCCTCATCGGGATGGCAGCGGGCACCAAGATGGGCAACGATGCGATCCTGTTTTACCTTCTCACCTACCTGTTCGCAAATATCGGCGCCTTCGCCGTCGTGATCGCCATGAGCCAGGCCATCGGCAGTGAAGAAATCAACGACTACAGCGGTCTCAATCGCCGATCGCCGTTTCTGGCTTTCTCCATGCTGCTCTTTCTCCTGTCGCTGGCCGGCGTGCCGCCCTTAGCCGGGTTTATCGGCAAGATCTATATCTTTGTGGCTGCCATCAAGGAAGGGCTCTATACCCTCATTACCGTCGGGCTCGTGAATATCGTGATTTCCATGTACTACTACCTGATCGTGGTAAAGAAAATGTACATCGCCGAGCCGATTGACCCATCACCCATTCGGATTTCCGGTCCGATGAAGGCCGTGGTGTATGTCGGCCTTGCCGGAACGCTGTTGATCGGTATCTATCCTCAACCCTTCATCGACTGGGTGGTCTCTGCCACGATGATGTTCTCCCATCTCCCGGCACCTGCCACGACCGCTCTCCCCCCGATCCCCCCTCTCGGGGGCTAGCCGTCTGGCATCCGTCACAGATCTGCTAAAATAGATCTTGCGGCCTGTGAACGGCCGAGAGTAGAGTGCCCGGAGTTTTCCCTACACCTTTCAACGCGGTTTCTTTCCATGGACACAGTGACGAGCGATCGACCGCCGCTGCCTCCCATCGCCGGAGATCCCGCCCCTGAAACAGGCTCTATACCGGCTCTCAGTTCGCCACAACCGGCCAAGCGGACCTTGGTTATGTGGTTCCGCAAACAAACTATTGAACGCCGGATTCTGGCAGGATTCAGTCTGGTTTTTATCGGCATTCTTATTATCGGGGCCGTGTCCTACCGCAATACGACCATCCTGATCGCGAATAGCCGTTTGGACACGAAGAGCCACGACCTCCTCCAGCTGTTGAATAACGTGGATGTGGCGATGGATGAGGCCGAAAATAACCATCGCCGTTATCTCGTCACCGGAGAAGTCGTCTACCTGAAGAGCTTCCGGTCACTCACGGAGCAGAAACCAACCTATCTGAAGTATCTGAAAGACCTCACAGCAGGGCTACCGCTGCAAGAGGGTCGAGTCGACACACTCCAGAAGCTGATCGAACAGCAAATCAATGCGGAAACGGGAGCGATCGCCAAACGAGATGGAGGGGGCTTCGAAGCCGTCCGTCGAATCGCCCTTGAGGGAGCAGCCAAACAAGAACTCGCGGCCATTCACCGGATCATCGCTGAAATGGAGAGCGACGAGCACCAGAGTTTGCGCCGACGCCTCAGCGAATCGACACTCAGCACAACCAATACCATTGTGCTTCTCGCCTTAGGGGCGCTCCTCCAACTGGTGCTCCTCGCCTCTGTCTATTACCTCATCCGGCACGATATTACCGCGCGCCGAAAGGTCGCCGCGGAACTCCAGCTTCGCGGTGAACTCCTCGAAGCGGCCAACAAAGAGCTTGAGGCGTTCAGTTACTCGGTCTCGCACGACCTCCGTGCGCCGCTTCGCCATATCGATGGCTATGCCTCGCTCCTCAGTAAATCGGTCGGCGACACCTTGAATGAGAAGGCCACGCGCTACCTCCAAACAATTTCCGACTCAGCCAAACAGATGGGGCAATTGATTGACGACCTGCTCGTGTTTTCCCGCATGGGGCGCCAAGAAATGCTCCATACGACGGTCAATCTCGATCAGCTCATTAAGACCATCCTTTACGATTTACGTCTTGACTTGCAAGGACGGGAAATATCCTGGACAATTGACACACTGCCGGAAGTACCGGGCGATCCCGCCATGCTTCGGCAGGTATTTGTGAATCTGATTTCTAACGCGATCAAGTTTACCAGTACGCAGCCCATCGCGAAGATCGCGATCGGTCTTGAACGGAAGAGTGCAGGGGAGATCACCGTGTTTGTCCGCGATAATGGAGTAGGGTTCGATATGCAATATCTCGGCAAACTCTTCGGCGTCTTCCAGCGACTGCACCGCGCAGATGAATTTGAAGGGACCGGCATCGGCCTCGCCAATGTGCGTCGAATCGTCCATCGCCACGGAGGGCGGGTGTGGGCTGAAGGCATCCCCGATCAAGGCGCGACGTTCTTTGTCACCCTCCCAACCAGGAGACCTCGAACATGACGGCTGCAAAACCCATCTTACTGGCCGAAGACAACCCCCGGGATGCGGAACTCGCGCTCGCGGCCATGGAAGAAGAGCATATCTCAGATAAAGTCGTCCTGTGTCACGACGGCGCCGAAGTCTTGGACTATCTCTATTGCCGTGGACAATTCAAGTCGCGCCTCAAAGGCAATCCCGCGGTTGTCTTTCTTGACCTCAAAATGCCCAAGGTCAACGGGCTCGAAGTCCTCCGCACGATCAAGTCGGACATCAGCCTGCGTCCGATTCCCGTCGTCATGTTGACCTCTTCGAGGGAGGAAAAAGACCTGGCAGAGAGCTATGCCCTGGGCGCGAACGCCTATGTCGTGAAGCCCGTCGAATTTCACCAGTTTCTCACGGCCGTGAGAGAATTGGGCACGTTCTGGGGCGTGATCAATGAGCCACCCCCCGAAGGGTCGGCGTCCACTAACTAACATGACGCACCCCGAGGTTCTGTGACGACCCCGCTGAGACTCCTCCAGCTTGAGGACAACCCCGCCGACGCCGAGTTGATTCTGGCGACCCTCAACGAGGGCGGCATTCCGTGTGAAACCAGCCGGGTCGATCGGCGGGACACCTTTGTCGACGCATTGAAAGCAGGAAAGATCGACCTGATCCTGGCGGATTATTCTCTTCCCGGATTCGATGGGATCACCGCCCTCTCGCTCGCGCAACAACTCAGGCCCGATATCCCGTTCATCTTCGTCTCCGGAACCCTCGGCGAAGAATTGGCCATCGACGCCATGCATCGAGGCGCCACCGACTACATTTTAAAGCAGCGCCTCGGACGGCTCGTGCCTTCACTCCAACGTGCCATCAGGGAACTGCAGGAACGGCAGGAGCGCGCCCGCGTTGAAGAAGCCCTGCGACAAAGCGAGAAGCAGCTTCGGCAGGCCCAAAAGATGGAAGCCGTCGGCCGCCTGGCCGGAGGGCTCGCTCACGATTTTAACAATCTCCTCACTGTCATCATGGGCCATGCCCAGGTCCTGCTCAACGACATGGCGACGGAACATCCCTTCCGAACCAAGGTCGAAGAAATGCAGAAGGCGGGCGATCGGGCCGCGACGCTGATCCGCCAGCTCCTCACATTCAGCCGTAAGCAACCGTCGACCCCAAAAGTGCTGAGCGTGAATCCGCTGATCACCAATTTTGAAACGATGATGCGCCGGCTGATCGGCGAAGATCTGGAGCTCACCCTCGCCCTGGCGCCTCAGGATCTCCGCATCAGCGCCGATCCCGCCCAGATTGAGCAAGTCCTCATGAACCTCGTCGTGAATGCGCGGGATGCGATGCCCAAAGGAGGGAGGCTGAGGATCGAGACCGCGCAGGTCGAGCTGACAAGGACGCCGATGTATCATGTCCAGCTTCCCGCGCTCGGCACCTTCGTCAAACTCAGCGTGTCGGATACCGGAAGCGGGATGTCGACCGATACCCTCACCCATATCTTCGAACCGTTTTTCACCACCAAAGAAGAAGGGAAAGGCACCGGCCTGGGTCTGTCAACCGTGTTTGGCATTGTCACCCAGAGTGGCGGGGGCCTCGATGTGACCAGCCGGATTGGCCAAGGCAGTCGCTTCGACGTCTATTTCCCCGCGGTCCGATCAACTCCCGATCCGACCACGTCCGACCAAGCCCCCCGGTCATCAAACCGGGGACGCGAGACCATCCTCCTCGTCGAAGACGACGCCTCCGTGCGTGACCTCGTCCGGGACGAACTCAAAAAACTCGGCTATCGCGTATTGGAATCCAAAAACGGACTGGAAGCCTGCCTGGTCGCCACACAGCAGATAGGTAATTATCAGCTTCTCCTCACCGATGTGGTCATGCCCGGCATGAGCGGGACCGAACTGGCACAACATCTGCGCATCCTCAAGCCAGACCTCAGGATTCTCTTCATATCGGGGTATGCCGACGATGTCGGCATCGGTGCGACTGATCAGCTGAGTGATTACCTCCAGAAGCCGTTTACACCGGAAGCCCTGAGCCAACGGATTCGCCAGCTCCTCGATCTGACGCCACTCCCACAGAACGGTTCGCCGCGGAAGGAAGCTTCCACTTCTCACGCATCGTAATCGCACCGGACGCCGCATCACGGCGCCACCATGGATGGGCCTCATGGACCTTCAGACGACGCAGACTCCGCACCGTTCCTGTCGCATGCCCCGCGTGTTCTTCATCTCACTCCTGCTCTGGTCAACAATACCGGCACTTGCTCAAGAACCGCTTTGGGAACCCCTTCGCCCAGGCCTGACCGCCTCAATCTGGCAACCGGATGAGCGATGTCCCGACATGGACCGATTGTTGGTCATCAAGGTCAATCCGGCCCTCCATCGCTTTTCGGTACACCACTTTGCTCAGGAAGGTCTCCTGCATCCCCCGACCATTGACGAATGGCAGAAACGAAGCAGTCACGAGATCGTGTTCAATGCCGGACTGTTCCGAGAGAATTTCGCGTACCTCGGCCTGCTCTTGAAAGACGGGAAGTCGCTCGGCAGTCGACGCCACAGCACCTGGCAAGGACTGTTCGTCGCAGAACCGCAAACTCCCCTCTCGGTACCTACGGCAGGGGTACTGGACCTGGCCAGCGATGTCTTTCATGAAGAGACCCCCGCCTATCTGGAAGCCGCCCAGTCGTTGATGCTGCTTGATCGTAAGGGAACCATTCGCGTGCGGCAGACAGGAAAGCGGGCGTACCAAACCGTGGTGGCTGAAGACAAAGACGGGCACATCCTCATTCTAAAGAGTTTGGGACTCGTCACCTTACACGGGATTGGCCAATGTTTGCGGGATACATTCCCATCAATCACACTCGCCATGGCCATGGACGGTGGATCTTCTTCTGATCTCCTCGTCTCAGAGTCACTGTGGAAGAGTGGAGAAGCCTCAGACACTCAGGCGAATTGGAAAGACCTGTTCACCGGCCGGTCCACCGCACATATTCCGCTGCCCACGATCATCGGCATCAGTCCACGAGAGAGCGTCACGGGCTCAGCCAAACCCTCACCCAAACCCTAGCGTCCCGGGCGGGCGACCGGATATCCCGCTTCCATCCAGGCATTCATGCTTCCCGACACATTGTAGACATGGCGATA
>CAYHNM010000070.1:0-2873 GCA_964357985.1 uncultured Nitrospira sp.
ACCAGCCCCTTCGCGGATTCCGGCAACACAAAGCACAGCGCCTCCGGCTGGAGCCGATTGATGATATAGACCGCCGCCTCAGCATCGTCGGTAAACGCGACCAGCAACACCTTCGTGGGTTGTTCGTGAGCCATTGCGCGCGGACTATAGCATCGGCCAGAGAGGTGATCAATTCTCGGCCGGGCAATGTCCGTTCAGCTTGACGGTCTCCGGAAACCGGCTTAGACTTTCCTCCATTACTCATGCCTCTGTGCTCGCTCACCACACAAGGCGAGGTTCTGCAATGATCTGGTGGTACTGGCTCTTGCTCGGGTTGCTCCTGTTGGGCGCCGAGATGATGACCCCCGGGGGGTTCTACATTCTCTTTTTCGGCCTCGCTGCCCTGATAGTCGGAGCCATCGCGTGGCTGGAACTCGTCCTGGGAGAGTCCGCCCAATGGCTGCTCTTCTCCGGCATCGCCATCGCATCATTGCTGCTGTTTCGCGGCCCCCTGCTGGCCCGTATCAATGCCGCAGAAGTGAAACATCCCGACGTTGATTCGATGATGGGTGAAATCGCCATTCCCGTAGACACACTGGCCGCCGGAGCCATCGGAAAAGTCGAGCTCAGAGGCACCACCTGGTCAGCGAAGAACGCCGGCCTCACCCCGTTAATGAAGGGACAACGAAGCAAAGTCACCGGCATGGACGGTCTGACGCTATTGATTACCGGCGAATAGCAGGAACCTTTCACGTGAGGACAACATTATGGATGGTGGTATGAGCGGCGGATTTCTGGTCACACTCTTGCTGGCCCTGTTCGTCATCTATGTCTTCGCGAAGACGGCGGTCGTCGTCCCGCAACAAAGCGCCTATGTCGTGGAGCGGCTGGGCAAGTATTCGGCGACGCTGGACGCCGGCTTCCACATCCTGCTCCCCTTCATCGACAACATCCGTTACAAACATTCACTCAAAGAAACCGCGATCGATATTCCCGAGCAGGTCTGTATTACCCGCGACAACGTGCAGGTCTCGGTGGACGGTATCCTGTACCTCAAAGTCTTGCACCCGCAGCGCGCGTCCTATGGCATCAGCGACTATGGCTTCGCCTTGATCCAGCTGGCCCAAACCACGCTGCGAAGCGAGATCGGAAAGATCGAACTCGACCGCACGTTCGAAGAACGGACCAACATCAACATCCAGGTTGTGAATGAGCTCGACAAGGCCTCGGACCCCTGGGGCGTCAAAGTCCTGCGCTATGAGATCAAGAACATCACGCCGCCGAAAGACGTGCTCAATGCGATGGAAAAGCAGATGCGGGCGGAGCGGGAAAAGCGCGCCGTGATTCTCACATCGGAAGGCGAACGCGACGCCGCCATCAATCAAGCCGAGGGTGAAAAGCAGCAAGTGATCAAAGCCTCGGAAGCAAAGAAACAGCAGCAGATCAATGAAGCCGAAGGCGCCGCCTCGGCCATTCTCGCGATCGCCCAAGCGACCGCCGAAGGACTCCGGAAAGTTGCCGAAACCATTCAAGTGCCCGGCGGGCAGGAAGCGGTCCAGCTGCGGGTGGCGGAACAATACATCTCGAAATTCGGCGAACTGGCCAGGACCAACAACACCCTCATTCTCCCGGCAACCGTCTCCGACGTAGGCTCCATGATCGCGCTGGCGATGAGCGCTATCAAGCAGGGTTCGCCGACCCCGCCACCGAAGGCGTAGCGTCACAGTGCCTGCGTTTGACAGTCTCACCGCGCTTGCCTAGAATCGCCGACTGATGAAAGATTTTATCCTCAAGGCCTTTTCCGACAGCGCGGCCGTCAAACAACAGTTTGCGCGCGACCACGCCGACCGCATCGCTCAGGTCGCTGCATTAATGGTTACTGCCTTTCGCGAAGGACATAAAGTCCTGCTATTCGGCAACGGCGGCAGCGCCACGGACGCCGCGCATATCGCCGCAGAATTCGTCGGCCGCTACAAACGCGAGCGCAAGCCGCTGCCGGCCATCGCCCTCGCCACTGACATCGCCGCCATCACCTGCATCGCCAACGATTATGGCTTCGACGAACTCTTCGCCCGACAGGTCCGCGCCCATGGCCAGAAGGGCGACATCGCTATCGCCATCAGCACCAGCGGCAATTCACCGAACGTGTTGAAAGGCGTCGCAGCCGCGCGCGAATGCGGCATGATCACCGTCGCCTGGACGGGCGGAACGGGCGGCACACTCGCCGGTCTCGTCGATCACCCCTTCATCGTGCCCTCCACCGTCACGGCGCGCATCCAGGAAAGCCACATCACGCTCGGTCATGTCCTGTGCGAACTCGTAGAGGAAACACTCCTTGGCACCGCGTCCTAACCGGACTCCCCCGCAACGCCCCGCGCGGCCGTTGATTCCTCCGATCGATGTCTCGGATCTGACCACCTATCCGCTGAAAAAACGTCACAGTAAAGTGCGGGTGGCCGACTTCGCCAAGCCGTGGACTGGCGGAGGGTCGTTCGAACAATTTTTCGCATCATTACCCGATCTGCTCGCGGTGAAAACATTGCGCGCCGTGGCGACCGCAATCGCGACGGCCCATCGCCAGCGGCGGCCGGTCATCGTCGGTATCGGCGCTCATGTGATCAAGGTGGGCCTCGCCCCGCTCCTCGTCGATCTCATGGAACGCGGCATCGTCACGGCCGTGGCCATGAACGGAGCCGGCATCATCCACGATTTCGAGCTGGCGCTCATGGGGCACACATCGGAAGAAGTGGACGCCGAGATCGACGAAGGCCGCTTCGGCATGGCCGAAGACACCGGCCGCATCTTGAACGAAGCCATCACGCTCGGCGCACAACACGGCCAGGGGCTCGGAGAAGCCGTCGGGCACTACATCAATCGCTATCAAGGCCAGTTTC
>CAYHNM010000070.1:2973-6850 GCA_964357985.1 uncultured Nitrospira sp.
CCGCTAACGTCGATTGCCGCCTCTGATTCGCTATGCTCCCGGCAAGACGGAGCCGCAACCTATGAATCCACCCATCGAACAATTACAGGCAGAGTGGCGCATCCTGAACGAGCGTTACTTTGGCGGGCTCCTGCCGGCCATTTCCATTGCCTGGAGCCGCCGCCTGACGTCGTCCGTCGGGATGTTCGTCAGTCGCGGAGGCCCTCGTCCTCGGCCGTTCGATGAATCGACGCCGAATCGGACCAAGCGGGAGATCCGCCTCTCCGAGCCGTTGATGCGGCGCCTGACCGAACGAACCCCCTACGCCGAGCAGGAACTGCTGAACACCCTGGCCCATGAAATGATTCATCAATGGCAGTTCGACATCCTGAAGCGGAAGCCGAACCACGGCCCTGATTTCGTGCGGAAAATGACGGACATGAACCGGAGCGGGCTGGTCGCGATTGCGATCTACCACTCACTTCACAAAGAAGTGCTGGCACTCGCTCAGTTTGCGTGGCGCTGCACAGACTGCGGAAGGATCTATCGCCGTCAACGCAAGACCATTCAACCGCGACGGCATCTCTGCGGAACCTGCCGGGGAGCGTTGCAGGAATTGCCGATGGTACATCGTGGGGCGGTGGCCGCGCCGCTGGCCACCTCTATCACTTCGCCGCCATCGGCGCCCCTGCCGCCCGAGGCCGGGCAACTCTCACTCGGCTGGGGAATGTCGTTTTCCGCTCTCTTCTCCGGCCGCTAAGCGACCTTGCGTTTCTCTTCCAGCCACGCGTCGGCATCGATCCCCTTTAGTGAGACCAATGCCACCACCTGATTCCCGCACTCCCGATAATCCAGCTCGTCAAAGCTGATGGCTTTGGCCAGCGCGATCCCGCGCCCAGAACGACAGCCAAAATGGCAAACGGTTTCTTCGTAACCATCGTCCGTATCTTTCGAAGACCGGACATCAGGCGGCTTCCCTGAGATCCTGCTCCAGCTGTGCGCGCACTCGTTGAAATTCCAATTCCAACTCCGCCAAGAGGCCTGGCACGGCATCAAGCCCCCGCGCGGCCGCGGCCGACACCTGGTCGCACACCCTGGCCAGGCCCAGGGCTCCGAGGTTCGAGGCGCTCCCCTTGAGACTATGCGCAATCCGCTGGACATCTTCCGCTCGCCCTTTTCGACAGGCCATCCCCAGCGCGGTCAGTCGAGTGGGCGTATCTGCTAGGAAATGACCGATGATCCGGGATAAGAACCCGGGATCGTCCTCGTCGCTCAATACACGGAGACCGTCGAATACCAGCGGATCAATCGTGGAACCCCCGTTCTTCGACGCCTCCGGAACACTAACCGGAACAACCTGCCGACACCAGCGTTCAAACACCGCCGCCAACGATTCGGTCGTGATCGGTTTGGTCACATAGTCATCCATCCCGGCCTGAAGACATCGCTCTCGATCGCCTTGCATGGCGTTCGCGGTCATGGCAATGACGATAGTATGCCGAGCCCCGGCCTCGCGCCGGCGAATGTCCGCTGTCGCTTCGAAGCCGTCCATCTCCGGCATCTGGCAATCCATGAACACCAGGTCATACGCAATACGCGAGAGGGCCTCGACAGCCTCAAGACCGTTCGCCACGACATCGACCCGATGCCCCAGCCGCTCAAACATCCGGACGGCGACCTTCTGATTGATGATATTGTCTTCGGCAAGCAGGATTTTCATCCCGGACGAGACCGTCGCTTCCGCCAGCCGATGCCGCGTGATTAACTCCTGCTCTTTCCGCACCATCTGTCCTGCAACCGAAGTCCGGCACTGATCGAGCACCATACTGAGGCAGCGGGACAACTGACTTTCTCGAACCGGTTTAGTCAAATAGGCGGAGACGCCCATCGCTTGCGCAAGCTTCGCATCACCGCGGCGACCCACTGACGTCAATAAGACAATCTGCGGCGCCTGAATCGATACTGCATTGATGATCGCCTGCGCCAGTTGCAACCCATCAAGAGTGGCCATGTCGAAATCAAGAATCGCCAGCTCATACCTTTTCCCCCGGCTGGCCTCTTCATAGAGGTGATTGAGAACCGTTGCGCTCTCGCCCAACACCGTCGCCTTCATGCCCCACTTTTTCACCAGCAATTCCAAGATGCGGCAGTTGATTGGCTTGTCATCCACGATCAACACCCGAACCCCTTGCAACGCCGTCCCTTCAGTGGTCGACAGGCTTGCTTGCAACGGAACCAGTTCAAAACGAGCCGTGAACCAAAAGCAGCTCCCTGTTCCAGACTGACTGGTGACGCCAATCTCGCCCTCCATCATCTCAATTAACCGCCGACAGATCGCCAGCCCCAATCCGGTACCGCCGTACTTCCGCGTCGTCGAACCATCAGCCTGACTAAAGGCTTGGAACAGCCTGGCCTGTTGCTCCTCTGATATGCCAATACCGCTATCCGTCACATCGAACCGGATGACCGCCGTTCCGTCTTCTTGAGCCACCAGTCGCACCTGAACCACAACATCCCCACGATCCGTAAACTTGATCGCGTTCCCCACCAGGTTGGTCAGCACTTGCCGGATACGCCCGGGATCGCCGCGCAACGCTGTGGGCACGTCGGCATGAAACAGGCAGGCAAGATTTAACTGTTTGGATGAGGCCCGTTCCGCAAACAGATCCAACGAATCCTCGACGGCATGACGCAGGTCGAACTCGATAATCTCGAGATTCAGCTTCCCCGCTTCGATCTTGGAGAAGTCCAGAATATCGTTGATGATGGTGAGGAGATGGTCTCCGCAATTGCGCACTGTTTCGGCATACTCTTGTTGCTCGGGAGTCAACTCGGTATCCAGCAGCAGGCCCGTCATGCCGATCACGCCGTTCATCGGCGTCCGGATTTCATGACTCATCGTCGCAAGAAACGATGATTTCGCTTCGGTCGCGGCGCGTGCCTGTCCCAGCGCTTCGTCGAGATTGCGATTGCTCTGTTCCAGCTGACGGGCATAGGAGGACAATGCCTGCTCCGACTCCTTGCGCCGGGAGATATCCCGGATGAACGCGCTGAACACCACCGTGTCACTCAGGCGCAGATGCGCGATGGAGACTTCCGCCGGAAACAGCCGGCCGTCACGGTGACAGGCCTGCACCTCCACCAGTTTCCCGAGAATGCTCACCTGGCCCGTCTTGAGATACCGGGCCAGCCCGGTCCGATGCGCGGCCCGCTGGTCGGCCGGGATGATCGTATCGGCGAGATCTCTGCCGATCGCTTCGTGCGCCTGCCACCCGAAGAGCAACTCCGCTTGCGCATTCCACTCAGTGATCATGCCGTCCGGATCCATCGTGACGATCGCATCCAGAGCCGTATCGATGATGAGACGCGTCCGGCTCTCGCTTTCTCGCAGAGAGGCTTCGACCTCCGCCCGTTCCAGAAAAAGTCCGATCTGGCTTCCGATCGTCGCCAGCGTCCGCAGGAGATCCGCATCGCGCGGATGCACCTCGCGGCTGAAGAACTCCATGATGCCGAACACACTGGTCCGCAGCCAGACGGGAAACGTGCAACCGGCATGCAATCCGTTCTTCGACGCCGCGGCCGTTCGCACAAATTCGCGGTCCCGCATGACATCCGGCTCCCACAGGGGTTCGCCCCTCGCCCAGCAGCGACCGGGAAATCCCGCGCCGGATGAAAACGCCTCACGGCGACTGGCCTCCCAAAATTCTTCCACCGGATGCGGATGTGCGCCCCACGTGTGCAGACATTGAAGAGTTCTGGCCTTCTCCTGGACCCGCCAAAAGATGCCGACCTGCCATTCCAGACTCGTTCCGATCACGCGCAACAGTTCAGGAATCGCCTGCTCAACCGTCGAGGCTTCGGCGAGGACTTTCGCCACGGCATGCTGAAGGGCTTGGCG
>CAYHNM010000071.1:0-6821 GCA_964357985.1 uncultured Nitrospira sp.
AAACAGCGTCTGACCGCACTCGGTTCAATAGGACTTGATAGAACGAGGATGTATCGCGGAACTAGCGTACAGGAGGATGAAACACTGCAGAGGCCACCACAGGCACATGCGCAGAGGACGAGACATTCGATGCTGCAACTGACGTCACAAGCAAGGACATGTCCGGGAACGGCGAAATGACGGAAAATCCTTCCGATACCGACGACCCGAGAAGATCAGAGGAGTCGGCAGGACTGAGGAGCGTCGCCGGCACTCCGAGCATCTGGGCCATGACGCAGAGGCACAGGCAGAATACGATCAGCAACAGACTCCGCGAACGGCTCGGATACAGAGATGTCGTCATCACGACCGATCATACCGACTCCCGTTCCGCATGACAAGCCGACATCCATCCAGACCGCACTCATGAGATCGCCCCTGCAGCCACCCTCTTCATCGGCGCCGAAAACTTTTGGCCAGCTCCATCATGATAAAAGGCACTAAACCAGCCGTTCCCATCAGCAACCAGTCTTCCATCGGTAATGAAGCCACTTTGAAAATTGGCGAGACAGCAGGAACGGTGAGCACGGCAATCTGCACGGCACAAGAAAATAGAAACGCCCACAGAAGCGCACGATTGGTTCCGACGCCCAACTGAAAAAGCGACCACCGATCGCTCCGGCAATTGAAGGCATGAACCAGTTGTGCGAGGACCATCACGGTAAAGGCCACCGTTCTGGCCTGCTCCAGATTCTGATGCAACCCGTACAGACTATAACTGAAGGCCCCCAGGGCAATGGCGCTCAGCATCAGCCCCTCACCGCCGATCGCCAACAACCGCCCGCCATCGAGCAAACGGGCCTCGGGTCTGCGAGGCGGACGCGTCATCAAATCAGGCGCCTTAGGATCGACCGCCAACGCCAGGGCCGGAATACCGTCCGTCACCAGGTTCATCCAGAGAATCTGGATCGGCAAGAGCGGCAGCGGCAGACCTAACAGCGCCGCAAACAGCATGACAAGCACTTCACTCACGTTGCACGACAAGAGGAAATGCACGGTCTTGCGGATGTTATCGAATACCCCCCGCCCTTCTTCTACGGCTGCGGTAATCGAAGCGAAGTTATCATCCGTCACCACCATGTCGGAGGCTTCCTTCGTCACATCGGTGCCGGCGAGTCCCATCGCCACACCGATGTCCGCCGCCTTAATCGCCGGCGCATCGTTGACGCCGTCCCCGGTCATCGCGACAATCGCGCCGCTGCGTTTCCACGCCTGGACAATCCGCAGCTTGTGCTCCGCCGAGACGCGGGCATAGACGGTCACGCGCCGGACCATGACAGCCAACTGCTCGTCGGTGAGATCGTTGAGTTCGGAACCAGAGAGCGCCATCCCCTCGCCATCATGCAGGCCCAATTCCCTGGCGATGGCCACCGCCGTGTCCTTATGGTCCCCGGTGATCATGACCGTTCTGATGCCAGCCTCACGACAGAGGCGCACGGCCTCCTTCGCTTCAGGCCGCAACGGATCCTTCATGGCCAACAACCCAAGAAACACCAGGTCACGCTCCACCGCATCGGCCGACAGATTCGCTCCATGACCATCGACAAGCCGCTGCGCCACTCCGAGGACACGAAGAGTTTCCCCGGCCAGGGAGGCGTTCGTCACGACAATGGCCTCCCGTTGCTGGTCACTCAGCGGCTCAATCCGTCCGTCCGACGTCATGCGATGCGTGCAGCGGGCCAGCAAGACGTCCGGCGCCCCTTTGACGTAGGCCTTGTTCCCTTCGGCCTCCCGTCGAACCACCGTCATCATTTTTCGTTCAGCATCGAAGGGATGTTCCGCCTCGAACGGGGCGGCGGGTTCCAACTCCTCTTTCGTCAGCCCGACTTTCGCGGCAGCGACGAGCAACGCCCCTTCCGTCGGATCTCCGATCACCTGCCAGGCTCCGTTTTCCTGTCTCAAGGTCGCGCCGTTGCAGAGCACGGCTGCCGTGAGCAGTTCGCGCAAAGCATCGCGCGAACCAGGCTCAGGTTGAGGTCGAGGTTGAGGTAAGACCGGCGACTCCTGATCGCTCTTAGCCTTAACCTTAACCTCAGCCTTGACCGTTCCCACAATCTCCCCCACCGGCGCATAGCCTTCACCCGTCACGTCGTAGAACACATCGCCGGCGAGCAGCTTCGTCACCGTCATTTCATTCTTCGTCAGCGTGCCGGTCTTGTCGGTGCAGATCACGGTCGCGGAACCGAGCGTTTCCACCGCCGGCAGCTTGCGAATCAAGGCGTGCCGCTTCGCCATGCGCGTGACCCCCAACGCCAGCGTGATCGTCACCACGGCAGGAAGGCCTTCAGGGACCGCTGCCACAGCCAGACTCACCGAGGTCAGGAACATCGCCACCAACGGCTCTCCACGCAGATACCCCAGGAGAAACACGAGCGTGACCACGGCCAACGCGAGCCACAGCAAGGTATAGCCGAACTGCTCCAGCCTTCGCTGAAGCGGCGTTTCAGCCCGCTCCGCTTCCGACGCCTGCTGAATCATCGAGGCGATACGCCCTAGTTCCGTCCGGAGGCCGGTCGCCACCACCAACGCGCGCGCCTTGCCGGACACCGCGATGGTCCCCATGAACACCAGGTTGATCCGATCGGCGAGGGGTACGTCCTCTGCGTCGAGCGTACCGGCATGCTTCTGAACCGGCGTCGACTCACCGGTCAGCGAAGCTTCCTGTGACTGGAAGTTTGCTGCGTAGACAAGGCGGGCATCCGCGGGGACGCGGTCACCCGCTTCCAGGAGGATCAGATCGCCGGGAACCAACTCCCGGGCGGGAATGGACCGGAGCACGCCTTCACGGAACACCCGGGCCATCGAGACGGACATCTTCCGGAGCGCCGCCAGGGATTGCTCGGCCCGGAACTCCTGCACGAACCCAAGCAGGCCGTTCAGAAAGACGATGGTGACGATCGCCGCCGCATCGAACCAGTCTTCCAACAAGCCGGATACCACCGCCGCGCCGATCAGCACCCACACGATGACGTTGGCAAACTGGGAAAAAAACAGTTTCAGCAGCGAAGGGGGAGGAGCTTCTGGCAGTTCGTTAAAGCCTTCGCGCACCTGCCGCCGAAGCACCTCCTCAGACTCAAGCCCGGCCTCGAGACTCGTAGAGAGTGTTGTGGCCGCTGATGCCACTGAGCTGGTGTGCCAGGAATTGTCTGGCTGCGCCGGTGCGATTTTCATATGTTCTTCTGCCCTATCTGAACAATAGCCACAAACCCAACACATAGCTGACGATCATCAATAGGCTATCCGGCTCGATCAACAGAAACCGTTTCTCGGCTCGATAAATAATCCCCATCAGCCCGATGTTCATCATCAGGATGGACCAGAGCGCGGTGAGGGCGTGCGCTGAGCTGACACTCCCCAGCAGGCCGCCGTCTCGATAGGCCAGATCGGCGAACAGGAACGCCGCCATGTTGAAGGCGTTACTCCCGAACAGGTTCCCCACAGCCAGATCGAACGCGCCCAATCGGACCGCCGCAACGGCCGTCACCAACTCCGGTAAGGAGGTCGTGATGGCGACCAGCGACGTGCCGATAAAGGTCGTGCTGGTGCCGGTCTCTTCGGCGATGCGCGCGGCGGACCAGGCCAGGAACGGTGCCGCGACCAGCAAGGCCAGGGCACCGAGGAAAAAACCGATGACCGCACGACGCAACTCGGCAGGGCGACCGAGGGTATCCTGCTTGGCCATGGTCCCCTCGACCATCACAGCCTGCTCGCGCCGGCGACGATCCATGTCCTCCTGCCTGAAAACAAGCCTCATGCCCAACACGTACAGGATAAAGAGAGTGAGGCTTCCGAGGCCCACACCGACATGGCTCACCTGGACCGGCTGCAGCACGAAAAACGCGGCGAGTCCAGTCAACAGCATGGCCAGCGTAGCCGTCAGCGTATGTCCCAGGGCGGCCTGCTGCCAGACTCGCTTCTGCCGATGGAGCAGATCGATCAGGCCCAGCGTCAGCATGTTGCTCATGCCGGCGCCGAACAAATCACCGGCCGCCAGATCCGGAGCATTCATCCAGCCGGCGCTGACGGTCGTGAACACTTCCGGGAGCGACGTGGCGGTGGACATCAAGACCACCCCGATCCACAATCGTCCCAGTCCCGTCAACTCGGCAATCTCATCTCCATACCGCGAGAGCCTCGTCCCGGCCAGGACAATCACAATCGCACTGACAAGAAACACCCCGCACACCGTCAGCACCGCATATCTCCTACCGAATCAATGATCATCAGCCTCAGCTCCTCACCACCAGCACCGAACAAGGTGCATGCCGCGCCACCTTCCGCGACACACTGCCGAGGAACGCGCCCTTCAACCCCGTCACACCCCGCGATCCGAGAATCACCAGGTCAGCCTGCGTTCGCTGTGCGGCTCGGATGATTTCCTCGGCTGGATGGCCTTCGACCAACGCGGGATGGACGGTCGGCCCACGCTGCGCCACGACTTTCCTCATCCGTTCCACCACCTGCCTCCCCCGCTCTTTTGTCACGCGAATCATGGCTTGAGCGACCTCCCGAAACTTCGGCGCCGTCAAAGTCAGCAGTTGGGATGTCCCATCGCCTGGTGGCTCAACGACGTGCAGAATAGTAACTTCCGCCGCTGATAGGCGTAGCGCTCGAACCCATCGTGCGGCCGCCAAGGCGTGATCGGATTCGTCTACCGCCAACAGGATCCTGAGACCTTTGGCTGACGACTGAGCGCCCCTCCTCCGTTGCCCTCGGCTGATCAGCACGGAGCACGATGCCGTATTAAGCACACCTTCGCTCACGCTTCCAAGCAGGAATCGCCGCACACCGGATAGTCCGCGAGAGCCCACAACGACCAGGTCTGCCTGTTGTTTTTTCAGGACATCGATGATCCCTGTCAGCGGCAGGCCCCATTTAACCATCGCATCCAATCGGACGTTGCCGGGACGCACCAGAGCTTCCATTCTCTCCAGAAAGCGTTGAGCCTGTGCGAATACCTTTTTCCGTTCCCCCACAAACTGCTTCCATAGCTCAGGATGGTAGTGGAGCTGCCAGCCACCGGAGATTGTGACAATCTCTAATACATGAAGCAGGGTCACGACCGATCCGGTCGGCCAGCGCAACTGCTGGACCAACTGAATCGCTGCACGAGCATGCCGAGATCGGTCCAGCGCAATCACTACTTTCATCACATACTCTCCCGTGTTAGATAATTTCCGCTCATCTTCCACTCACAGCCGATTGCCAAATTGTCAGGCTTCCTTCTGCAAGATTCCTTCTGGTGGAGGAAAACCATTCGCATCTTCTCAGCTCCGGCCCTCTTAATAATTGAATAGGGGCGCCTTCCAAGCTTCCTTCTACCTTCCTCACCGGGAAGGCGGCAGGGTCGATCCCTCATCGCGCGCATCGAGGGCGCACATTCCGATGTGCGGCTCGGGGAGCGCAGGGATTGCCCCCTTTGCCGCCGCTCTTCATCGTTCCCACCCCCACAAACCCGGATGGACGGAGGCGCGGGCTGGTTCGCGCCATGGCGATGTTGCCACCCAACAGGCCACAACAACGCCGATGTGCGCCGGCATTGCGATGCTTCATCGCAGCCTCACAGGCGCAGTCGGCCGGCAGACACACCTCGTCACACTCATCATGACACCTGCGCATCATGACGCGACCAGGCCGTGCCCCGTTCATCCAGCCCCTCCCCTCACACCCATTCCGGCGCATGTTCCTTCCCCGCCTCTGTTTCGGCAAACCACCGGTAGAGGGCAGGAAGCACGACCAGGGTCAGTGCTGTCGAACTGAACAAACCGCCGATCACGACCGTCGCAAGAGGCCGTTGCACCTCCGCGCCGATGCCTTGCGCGAGGGCAAGCGGGAGAAGCCCGAGCAATGTGGTCATCATCGTCATCACCACCGGACGAAGCCGCAGACTGCAACCGGTGACGATCGCGTCATCCATCGGCGTCCCCTCATTGCGCAATTGATTAATATAGGACACCAGCACAATCCCGTTTCCCACCGCAAGGCCGAACAGCTCAATAAAGCCGATCGACGCGGGCACACTCAGGTATTGCCCGGAGAGCCACAGCGACACAACGCCACCGATCAAGGCGAACGGGAGATTCATAATGATCAACGTCGCATAACGCAAGGAATGGAAGGCCCAGAAGAGCAGGAAAAAGACGAGTCCCAGCGTCACCGGCACGACGATCAACAACCGCGCGTTGGCCCGTTCCATGTTCTCGAACGCGCCGCCCCACGTCACCCGATACCCTTCCGGCAGGCGAAGCTGCGACGCCAGTTTTTTCCGCCCTTCATCGACCACGCCGCCGATGTCGCGCCCCACGACATTGAACCCGATGTAGATGCGCCGGGTCACCTGTTCACGGCTGATCCGGAGCGGCCCCTCCCGCATCTCGATGATTCCCAGCTCGCTCATCGGAATGAGGGCGCCGGAAGCCGCTTTTACCCGGATCTCCCCGATAGTGGCCACACTGTTGCGCTGCGCTTCAGGAAACCGGAGGGTCAATTGAAACCGCCGCTCGCCTTCATACACCTGAGTAGCGGCCCTGCCCCCGATGGCGGTGGCGATAATCTCCTGCACATCGGCCACATTGATCCCGAAGCGGGCGATCTTCTGCCGGTCGATGTCGACGGTCAGATAGGGTTGGCCGGCAATCTGCTCGACCTTGATGTCCTTTACTCCCTTGATCTGCTGCATCAAGGCCGCGATCTTCTCCGCCGTATCGTGCAGCACATCGAGATCCTGTCCGTAGAGCTTGATCGCGCACTCCGTCCTGATTCCGGAAATGAGTTCATCCACC